>PXSX01000104.1:0-13003 GCA_003022655.1 Bacteroidetes bacterium QH_1_64_81
CCAGACAGAGCAGAATGCGCGGGACGAGGGGAGAAGAAAGGTCCCGGTCAGAGACAATGAGTCGTACAAGTTAATCTTGGATCGAGCGAACGCGCTGGGGCCGCCACCCGGAACAGGGGGCGGCCCCAGGCTGCTGAGCCTCCAACTCGGACTCAGATCGCTCGAAGAAATTAGAATTTCAGGCCGCTACCGCCTAGAAGTTGAAGGAAAGCTCCGTCGTCACGCCCTGCCAGTTCTGGCCAACTCCACTGAGAGCAGTCCCCTCTTGGTTACCAGAAAGGCCGGTTTCGGACTGGTTCACGTACTCAACCTTGAAGAGCGCACTTTCGTAGACGAAGACGCCGATTCCAAGCTGAATACGGGTGAGAGACGTGTCGTCAAAGTCATCAACAGCGTCAGACTGATCGCCCGCGTACGTGAAACGACCAGCTGCATAGAAGTCCTCGGAAAAGTCAACTTTTGCGCCGACGCCGCCAAAGAGTGCCTGGAAGTCCTCATCGCTGCCGTATCCCTCATTTTCCGTCGCGTAACCGCCCCACAGGTCGAGATCGGCACTTCCGGCCGTCACCTTCGCGTCAGCGTGGAAAATGGTCTCGTTTGGCATCTGGGCGTGGGCGACACGGGTACCGCGCTGCAGGTCGTAGTTGTCACCGTCCCCAGTCGCAAAAACGAGCGGCTGGCTACCGGTATTTGTAGCGAGACCTGCCCCGAACTGGAACAGATCGGAGCCGGTGATGCGGAACTTACCGATGAGGTTGAAACCGGTATTCCCGCCCAGGTCTGTCGTGAGGCCCCCTCCAAAGCCTTTATTGATGGTCACGTCAAACCCAAACGAGTCATAGGAACCAATCAGCTTCACGCCCTGGCCGGCGGTGATCATGTCAGCCGGGGAGTTACCGACAAGAGGGTTACCCTGAACAACGGGCCCGTCGGAGTAGCCCCGAAAATTCATGAGGCCGGTGACCGGCGTTCCGGTCCGCAGGGTAAGCTGGTCAGAAAGGGCAAGATCCAGGATCGCAAAGTCGATCGTCGGCGAGAAAGACTGGAATCCGAAGTCATTGGGTTCCAGCTCCGTCATCACAAGCGCGCTCACGTTCTCGGAGAACTGGACACTCGTATTGAGCCCGGCCCGGACGCGCTGGAAGCCTGCAATCGGATCGTCGGAATTTTCTAGAGTGATATACTGTGCATGCTGGGCGACATTGACAGCGAAGTCAATCGACGGAAGCTCCTCGTCGTCCATCTGCGCCTGGGCAGGCACGGCGGTCGCGACCATCAGCAGGAGGGCAAACAGGCCTGTGCCAAGATATTGAAGGGGGTTCGGAGTGTTCGAAGTCGTAAAAATAGACATAGTCGATGTTGGTGGGTGACTAGAAGTTGTCGAGTTAGGGAAACAGGCGCGAAGAGGTATCTTCCCTAAACCAGGGATTCTCCACTGCGCCTATGGTGCTGGCGGTTCAACCCCCACTCAGGAGAATGCTGGCGTGGTGGAGGAAGTGAGTTACAAGCAGTCGTGGAAAATACCGATGACCGTCCCCGGCCACAGCCCGAGCGAGAAGGCCCGGGCTGTAGCGGGGAGATCATCAGACAGAGGAGGGGGGACTTACATGTCGCCCTCCATGTCGTCGCTTTCCCACTGCTTGATAAGCTCGTTGTAAGGAACCGTCACGGGATCCTCCGGCGGCCGCTCGGCCTTCGGGGCGCCTGGCTGTTCGAGCCAGTATTCGCGTGACCGCTCCGGATTGAGCTTCGGTGAGTACTGCTGCATGCGGAGGCGCTGCATCAGCGAGTTCTGAATGCTGGCCAGGTCGTCCATGGCCTGCTTCACCGTTTTTGAGCCGGTTGCGGCCTGGGCCACCTGCTTCCACCACTGCTCGGCGAGGAGAGGATAGTGGGGCACGTTCTTGCCCGTGTCCGTCCACTGGTCTTCGACCGGGGAGGTGTAGAAGCTAATCAGGCCGCCGAGTTCGCCTTCGTGCTTCTCCCAGTACGCCGAGTTCACGGTCGAGCTTCGGACGGGAGTGTTTCCGACGTTGAACTTCTTGAGGGACACGGTCTTCGAGGAAGCGAACTGGGCCCACATCCAGGCTGCCTTGCGCTTCTTGCCGGTCGTCTGCTTCGGAATCATCCAGCTGCCAGCGTCCTGGTAACCGACCTTCATGCCTTCGTCCCAGTATCGCCCATGGGGCGTGGGGGCCATCCGCCACTTCGGATTGCCCTCATCGTCTGTCACCTTGGAGTCCGGTGAAGTGAAGGCATCGGCGGAAAGGAAGGTGATGTACTGGAAGGCGCGCTGCGCTACCGTGCCGCGCGAAGGCACCGGACCGGCTTCCGACCAGCGCATCGACGTGGCGTACGGCGGGGCGTAATTCTCAATCCAGTCGAGGTACTTGCGAGTAGCGTAGTACGCGGCTGGGCCGTTCGTGGCACCTCCACGGTTGACAGTCGAGCCAACCGGAATGCGGTCCTCGACCCGGACGCCCCATTCATCAACGGGCTTGCCGTTCGGAAGACCGGTGTCACCGACGCCGGCAATCGAAAGCCAGGCGTCGGTAAAGCGCCAGCCGAGCGACGGGCTCTTCTTGCTATAGTCCATGTGGCCGTAAATCCCATCCACGTCCGCGCCCAGATCCTCGGGACTCACAGACTCGGTGAAGAACTCCGCGATGTCCTCGTACGCCGCCCAGTTGCGGGGCACACCGAGCTCGTACCCGTACTCGTTCCTGAACATCTCCTTGATGTCCGGGTCCGTGAACCAGTCATGGCGGAACCAGTAGAGGTTCGCGAACTGCTGGTCGGGGAGCTGAAGTTGGTCACCCTCGTAGTTCTGACCGAACTCCGCGTTCATCCAGTCGTCAAGGTCCAGGGTCGGATTCGTCACATCGCTTCCTTCCCCGTTCATGTAATCGGTCAGGTTGACGGCGCTCTGAAGGCGAACGTGCGTCCCGATGAGGTCCCCGTCATTGACGTAGATGTCGTAGACGCTCCGGCCCGAGGCCAGCTGCGTCTGCAGCTTCTCCACGAGGCTGCCCTCGCCGATGATATTGTGGGTGACGTCAATTCCCGTAATTTCTGAGAAGGCCGGGGCGAGAGTGGAAGACTCCCACTTGTGGGTCTTAATCGTTTCAGCGACGGACTCTACGTTCTGGCCACGAAGACCTTCGGCGTTTTGGGCAAACCACATCAGCTCGTCGATCTGCTCCTTGAGAGTAAAGACCGACGGCTGAAGCTTCATCGCCCACTTCACAGCGGCCTGTTCACGCTCGTTCAGTGGACCATATTCGCTTTCGGCGTACTCCTGAGCTTCCTGCTCCGTGATGTCCGGATAGTTCGGCTCGTCGGGCCAGTCTTGGGCCTGAGAGGTAAGGGGTTGGAAAACCAGCGCCGCGACACACAGGGCTACCAACGCTAGCCAAGAATGAGGTGTCGGGCGTGTGTGGTACTGTGTACTCATATCTAAAACACCTTAAGTAATGGGAAAGGCAATCGAGTTCGTTCGGCGTTCGAGGGAGCGGGCTACACGACCAGCCTCGACGCCAAAAGGGGGGCGTCCTGCAGTTCCTTCAAATCTCAGGACTCAAGATGAAGGGGGGCTTTCGCAGATACGTGAGTGTATGTGACGTGGGCCGTGCAGTTGAATGTCCCGCGGTCGTTCGATGGCGGGACATACTGCAGGCGCCTCGCCACAAGCCGGGCGCATCCTCGGCGATAGACCGAAGGGTGCGAGTCCGGGGCAAAATGATTCCATCTTCCCAAAGTAGAGATCGCGTTGATTCTCGAGGTACGACCGCCCTCAGCAAAGGCGCGGTGTACTTCTCAGCGGCCAGTGGGTGTTCTTCGAGCGCAATACCGTGCGGCGTTCTCGTCCGGGCAGGACGCAGCGTCATCTTTGAATCCACAGTGCAACCGGTACTCGCTCGCGGAGACGTGCTCAGGGGATGGGGACATCTCTTCCACTGTGTGGGAGCGATCTCTCGTTAAGAACTCTGAGTCTGTTTGACGGACGCTCTGTGGCCTGCGACTTCGTGGATCTCGCGCAAAAAGCCTTCTGCACTTGCCCGGTAGTTCCACTACAGGGCTCGTTTGGGCACCTTTTTGCGATGGTCCCAACCATCAGCAGGGCACCTACCACGAGCACGCCCCAGACGGCCGTTGTACCAAAAAAATACAGCCAGAGACAGAAGGTAAGTCCAGTGAGCAACAACCCCATGAACACGCGGTCCCCTCGGGTGGTCTCGATGGGCAGCACAGTCCCCTCGCGGGCCCAGCCGGGGTCCTTCATGTCCCAGGTGGTTAGCGTAACCAATAGCAGGATGATAGACCCCAGAAAAATTATGGTTGGCAGCGTCCACTGCATCCACTGGGGAGGGAGGGAGTTAAGCATAGGGACTGGTCTGTTTGAGCAGAATCAGGAGTTCCGGTGTGTGCAGTTTCTGGGAAGAAGGACCCGGTCCGTGGGCGAGTGCCAGTTCCCGATGAGGAACGTTCGTGAACAGTCTCTACGTCCGGCCCTCAAGCCTACTGCATTGTCAGGGCTCATTATTTGGGTTCTGCAGCGATCTCAAAATTCCAGGGCAAGTCTGCTCCGAGCGAAGTCGAGGAGCCTCCATGGGTACTGGCAGCTCACTTCAGGGAGATTTCTCGACTACGCTCGAAATGACGTGTCGCAATTTGGGAATTTTGAGATCGCGTATTCAACCTGTAGAATGACGGTTGACGCTGTGAAGCCGGTGGCAAGCAGATCCCGAACGAGGTATACGATGATTGCCCCCGGCACCATGGCGAGGACGCCCGCGGCTCCCAACACGCCCCAGTCCCAGCCTCCGGCCCCAAGGCTCCGGGTGAGCGTCACCGTGATCGGCTGTGCCGCCTCGTTCGTCAGCGTGCGGGCCAGGAGCAACTCCACCCAGGAAAACATGAAGGTGAAGAAGGCCGTCACGGCGATACCGGGCGTGATGAGGGGCAGAAAGATGTTCCAGACGAAGCTCGGGAAGCTGTGCCCGTCGATGAACGCCATCTCGTCGATCTCCTTCGGAATCCCGGACATGAACCCTTCTAAAATCCAGATCGCCAGGGGTAGATTAAACAGGCAGTGTGCAAGCGCGACGGCCCAGTAGGTGTCGATCAGGTTCAGGTTCGAGTACAGAATAAAGAAGGGCACCATAAAGGCGGCCGGCGGAGCCATCCGGTTCGTCAGGAACCAGAAGAACAGGTGCTTGTCCCCCCGGAAGTCCCAGCGTGAGAACGCGTACGCAGCGGGGAGGGCGGTCACCGTGACGAACACCACGTTCATCGTAGCCATCGAGATCGAGTTGATGTACCCGCTCCTCCAGAACTTGGAGGTGAGAATCTCCTCGTAGTTCTGGAAGGTGAAGTTGTGTGGGTAAAAGGTAAGCTGCTGGATGATCTCAGTGTTCGGCTTGAACGACATGTTGATCATCCAGTATATTGGTATCATGAGAAATACCAAAAATGCAACTAGGTAATACTGTTTTTTCATTGGTCGCCACCAGCACCTTGTCCGAGATTAAGCATGACGATGTAAATCACGAAGGAGAGGAAGATCACGATGAAGAAGTAAATCAGAGACGTTGCTCCGCCTCTTCCCATCTGGAATCCTCCGATGGCCATTCGTGATGCGTACGTGCTCATGAAGGTGGTTGCGCTGCCGGGGCCGCCACCCGTGAGCACAAAGGGCTCGGCGTAAATCTTGAAGGAGTCCATCAGCCGCAGCAGCACGGCGATGATGAGAACGCCCCGTATGTTGGGCAGGGTCACGTAGCGGAACGTTTTCCACGGCGATGCCCGGTCGATCTTCGCGGCCATGTAGTACTCTTCGGGGATGGCCTGAATGCCCGCATAGCAAATGAGAACGACCAGGGGCGTCCAGTGCCAGATGTCCATTGCCAGCACCGTCCACCAGGCATCTCCGGTGAATTGGCTAACGTTATAGGTCGTGTAGCCGAACCAGCTGAACACTTCGGGGAGGACCCCAATGTCGGAGCGCGTAAACACGCGCCAAATAATGCCGACGACGTTCCAGGGAATCAGCAGGGGAATGCCGAGGAGGACGAGGCTCACGGCCGCCCCCGGTCCGTCGGAGGGCATGCAGAGGGCGAGGGCCAGGCCCAGTGGAATCTCGGTGATGAGCACGAGGCCACTGAAGAGGATCTGGCGCCCAAGGGCCCCTTGGAAGGCCGGGTCCTGAATGATCGCCACAAAGTTCTCAAGCCCCGAAAAGTATGGCTGTGTCCCCGGGAGGAGGGTAAGCTGGGAGTAATTCATCACCGTAATCAGCGGGATGAAGGCACTGATGGACACAAGGATCAGTGCCGGCAGCAGGAATAACCAGGGTCGTTGTTTCATTGTGGGAGGGTACTCCTGACAGAATGCGGATGTCGAGGCACGGGTCAGGCGGGAGCCATCGGGTTACGAGAGCCATCGGGTTAGCCGGCGTCCACGGCCTGCTGGTCGTGGAAGAGTCGAATGTCGTCGGGCGGGAACTGGAACCAGATGGTCGCCCCTTCCGCTACTGCGTAATCGTGGGCCACGCGGGCCTTCACCTCCGCGTCCGTCTCCTCGGGGGTAATCGTGACGATTTGGAAGCCCCCCAGCATCTCCACCTGATCTACGGTTCCAGGAATGTAGGGGGAATCATTCTTCGGTTCCGCCGCCTGCACGGTCACCGAGTCCGGACGGATGCCGATCTGGCACTCAGTCCAGGCGGAATCGATCGCGGGGCCGAGACTGGGGGAGAGGGCGATGTCGTGCGGGCCGAGCTGAACATGTGGGGACTCGTCGGCCTCCCCGTTCGCCGCGAGGGTGCAGTCGAGTAGATTCATGCCCGGGCTCCCGATGAAGTGCCCAATGAAAGTGTTCACGGGATTCCGGTACAGGTCCTCTCCCGTGTCGTACTGCACGAGCTCACCATCCCGCATGATGGCCACTTTTTCGGCGAAGGTCAGCGCCTCGTGCTGGTCGTGCGTTACGTAGAGGGCCGTGACATTGAACTCCTGCTGGGCCTCCTTCACGCGGCGGCGAATCGTGAGTTTGCGGGCGGGCTCCACGTCTGTCATCGGCTCGTCGAAGAGGATGGCGGACGTGTCGGCCCGGATGATGCCCCGTCCGAGGGCCACCAGTTGATTGAGCTCGGGGCCGAGGTTGGCGGGACTGTCGTGCAGAATGTCGGTCAGTTCCAGCAACTCCGCGATGTCGTGGATGCGGTCCTCGATCTCGCTCTCCGAGACGCCGCCGTTCCGCAGCGGAAACGCGAGGTTGCCGTACACGTCCATCGACTCGTAAATCACGGGAAACTGGAAGACCTGAGCGATGTCCCGCTCGGCCGGGGGCTGTTCAGTCACGTCTTCCCCGTCGATGAGGATGGAACCCTTCGTAGGGGTGAGGAGCCCAGAGATAATTTGGAGGAGGGTGGTCTTCCCACACCCCGAGGGTCCGAGGAGCGCATTGGCGGTCCCGTCCTCCAGGGTCAAGTCTACGTGCTCGATGGCCACCGTCTCGTCTGGGGTGCCTTGATCGTAGACGTGCCGGATGTCACGGGCTTGAATCTCAGCCATAAACTTGACGTCAACAACCTATTACAGTGTAAAATCTGATTATGCTGGTAGGGCGCGTGATCTCAAAATCCCTGGCATGTCGTTCTGAGCAACGTCGAAGAACCTCCCCGAACACAGCGGCGTCTCCGGGGAGATTTCTCGACTTCGCTCGAAATGACGTGCCGCTCATTTGGATTTTGAGATCACGCCACTGCATCAAGAATGAGCTTTGACAAGCTACCAGGCCGAAGCCGTTTTTCCGAGCAGTCCGACGATGGCGAGTAGCAACGCCAGAGAAAAGCCGAGAACTGCATGTGGAGCCTTGAGCCAACGCATGGCAGGCACTTCTTTGGTTTGGACTGTCACGGGAGAAATAACCGTGTCCTCATCGGTGTCCGCGGGCGCCCCGTCGCCGCGCCCGACGAACGTCATGTCCTGAGGCCGAAAGCCGATGTTGTACTTCCGGTTGGAAGTAAGGGAGGGGAAGGAGCCCTCCAAGGTGCCGGCTGCGATGCGGGTTCCGTCGTTAAATTCGAAGATATGCTGGTTGCCCTCTTCGAGAAGGGTCGCCTCCAGGACATTCATGGGCGGTTCGCCGAGATACTCAGCGACCGGGAGGTATTCGGGGCGGAAGTAAATCTCGTCACGGGGGGCATCCTGGATGATATTTCCGTCGTGCAGAAACCCGATGTGGGTCGACATGGCGAGCGCGTCGCCCGCTTGCGGGGTGGCGTAGACCACCGTCGTGTCCTGCTCGGAGAAGAGCCGCTCGAAGTCACTGCGGAGCTGCTCGCGCAGCTTGTAGTCGAGATTGGCCAGCGGCTCGTCCATGAAGAGGTAGTCCGGCTCCTTGATGAGGGCCCGCGAGATGGCCGTCCGCTGGGCCTCTCCGCCACTGACCTCTTCCGGAAGGTTCTCCAGGATGTGGCCGATCTGCAGCATCTCGGCGGTCTCTTCCACTCGCCGATTGATCTCCTCTTGGGAGTAGTTCTCGTCGCTCACCTCAAGGGGGGACGCGAGATTCTCACGGACGGTCAGCGACGGATAGTTGATGAACTCCTGGTAGACCATGCCTACGCTCCGATCCTGCACGGCCTCGCCGCCCATGTCCTGACCGTCATAGTAGACGTTCCCGGCGTCGGCGGACTCGATCCCGGCCATGATTCGGAGGAGCGTCGTTTTGCCGGCTCCGGTGGGAGCCACGACGCTGAAGAAGGTTTGGTCGCGGATCTCCAGGTTGACCCCGTCGAGGACGTGCTCGGTCCCAAAGGACTTGCGAAGATTTTCGACACGGATACCCATAGGGATGAAACGTCGAGATTCCTGAAAGGAGAGTCCCGGCGGCAATGGGGGTATGGCCGCACAGGGGGAGCAGGGATCGATCTACGTCCCGGGAAAGGTCTAGGAGGCGGCGGTGGCTTCCTCGTCTACAGACTCCTGTTCAACCGCCGGGTCCTCAGAGTCACTCGGGTCCGGGACTTCGGCATCACTCGTATCGGGCTCCTCCCAGGCGCGGGCCCGATCCAGGGCCTTCGACCATCCCGCACGGAAGTCGTCGACGCGGTCGGACGACATAGAGGGCGTGAACATCTCGTCGAGCGCCCACTGATCTTGGATTTCTGCCTGGCTGCTCCAGAAATCCACGGCAAGGCCCGCCAAGTACGCCGCCCCCAGGGCCGTGGTCTCCAGGATTTGTGGTCGCACCACAGGAATATCGAGGATGTCGGACTGGAATTGAAGGAGCAGGTCGTTGGCCGCGGCCCCGCCGTCGGCCCGGAGCTCCGTCGTTTCGATGCCGGAGTCGGCCTCCATCGCGTCGATGACGTCGGCCACCTGGTAGGCCATGCTCTCGATGGCGGCCCGGGCCAGGTGGCCCTGATTGGCCCCGCGCGTGAGACCGGCGATGGTGCCCCGGGCGTACTGATCCCAGTGGGGAGCGCCCAGGCCGGTGAAGGCCGGTACAAAGTATACCCCGCCATTGTCGTCGACCGAACGAGCCAATTTTTCGACCTCGGCGGAGTCCCGAATGATCTGCAGCTCGTCGCGGAGCCACTGCACGACCGCGCCCGCCACAAAGATGGAGCCTTCCAGGGCGTAGTAGGTGGTGCCGTTGACCTGGTACCCGATCGTGGTGAGCAGGTTATGATCGGAGGTCACGGCCTTCTCGCCCGTGTTCTGCAGCATAAAGGCGCCGGTGCCGTACGTATTTTTTCCGAGCCCCGGCGTGGTGCACATCTGCCCGAAGAGGGCCGCCTGCTGGTCGCCCGCGATGCCCGAAATGGGAACTTCGGCGTCGAACGGCCCCACCTGCGTCTTTCCGTACACGGTACTGCTGTCCCGCACCTCGGGGAGCATAGGGCGGGGAATATCGAGGAGGTCGAGGAGTTCATCGTCCCACTGCCCCTCGTGGATGTTGTAGAGCAGGGTCCGGGACGCGTTGGTCGCGTCCGTGATGTGGCGCTTGCCGTCTGTCATGCGCCAGACGAGCCAGCTATCGACCGTGCCGAACGCGAGCTCACCGTTTTCGGCTCGTTGCCGGGCGCCGTCGACGTGGTCGAGCAGCCACTTGAGCTTCGTGCCCGAAAAATAGGCATCGATGATTAGTCCTGTCTTCCGCTGAAAGAGGTCCAGATGCCCGTCGTCTTTCAGGGTATCACAGATCCCAGAGGTGCGCCGGTCCTGCCACACGATGGCGTTGTGGATGGGCTTTCCCGTCTCCCGATCCCACACAATGGTCGTCTCCCGCTGGTTGGTGATTCCGATTGCAGCAAGATCTTCCGCATCCACGTTCGCGCGGCTCAGTGCCTCGGAGGCCGTGCCCATCTGGGTCGACCAAATCTCGTTAGCGTCGTGTTCGACCCACCCGGGCTCGGGGTAAATTTGTTCGAACTCCTTCTGGGCGACGGTTTGGACCCGGCCCCGGTGGTCGAAAAGAATGGACCGGGAGCTCGTCGTTCCCTGGTCTAATGCAAGGATGTACTGCATGGTAGAGTGCGTCTCGGCGGAGATCAGTTCGTTGAAACGTCCCCGGGCCGCCGTCGGCGAAGACCCGCGGTGGGGCGGGACACTGCTCCCGACGGAGGGCTGAAAGGGCTTCGATGTACGCAAAACGGCGAAATCGCGGACCCGCAGCACGGGACCTCGTCCCCATTTGTGCCTCTAAATTGTTACAACGGCAGTATAGGAAGCGCTTTTTTGAGTCGGTAGCATAATCTTCCGAGAAAATGCCTCCATCTTCCCAAACTGACCTCGTTTTTGGCTTTTCTTCCTCTGAACGGGATATTTCCGAGCCGAAAGCCCTACAAGGTGCTCGCTGTTAGATCCTGAGGCTAGATCCGTCAGGTCTCTCAACGTTCACGACTGCACACATCCGCGTCCCCGGCCCATGCCCAGGCCTCAGCGCCCGACCCAATACCGAAAGGGCTCGCAGTCACTGATTGAGTACCGATCGGAGGTTGGGGGCGACGAGGCACTGCTTTCGTACTACGCTGTGGAGGAGCCCGTCCATTCGACGCCGCTCCGCGCACCGCACCTCACCTATTACGGCATCGTGAACGGCCGGGCCGAGGTAGAGGTGGAGGAGGATGAGCTCTCCATTGGGTCCGGCGAGTCGCTGGTCGTTACGCCGCTGCAGACGATCACCGTAGACTTTCCGGAGGCGGATGAGGTCCCCGTGCAATACGTCGTGCTCAAGATTGACCGGGAAAAGATACGAACGATTCTTGACCGAATCACCGAGTCGTCTCCCCGAGAGAAGATCAGTCGGGGCTGGAAGGCGCAAGAGCAGGTGTATTGCCGGATCGAGCGAGACGAGGGGATCTCGCAGGTGCTCCGCATGGTCGCATATTTGTTCCGCGAGGATCCCCCCAACCGAGATCGGCTGATTGACCTGAATGCGATGGAGCTCATGATCCAGATGCTCGAGACCTCGTCCCGACCCTTGCTGGTCGGAGAGTTTTCCCGCACCACCTCAACCGGAGGACTTGCTGCGGCCGTCCAGTACATCGAGGACAATCTGGATCGACACATCTCGATCGACGAACTGGTGGAGGAGGCCTGCATGAGCAAGTCCAGCTTCTATCGGCACTTCAGCGACGAGTTTGACATGTCACCCCTGAAGTACATTACCCGGAAACGCGTCGTTCGGGCCTGCCAGTTGCTGGCCGATCCAGACAACACGGTCACCAGCGTGAGTCATGCCCTGGGCTTTAGCAGCACCAGCCACTTCATTGACATGTTTAAGGAGCACGAAGGTGTGACGCCCAAGCAGTATCAACTTGATGTGACTGACTAACTTTACGATCTTCAAAAAGCCCTTCCGCGCCTGTCGGCTTCTTCACTGAAGGGAGGCGACGGTGCTCAATACTGAAATCACCTGGTTTCCTCTGACTTATGTCTCCCATTACTCTCTTTGGATCCGGAAGCTGGGGCACCGCCCTTTCCGTTCACCTGGCCTCGGCGGGGCGAGACGTGGTCCTCTGGGCCCGGCGTCCCGAGGTCGCGGAGGAAATTCGCCGGACGTCCCATAACCCGACATATCTGCCCGAGCTTCTCATTCCGTCGTCCGTCCACATCACGACCGACCTGCAGAAGGCCGCCGAGGCCTCTGACGTCTGGGGCATGGCCGTACCGTCACAGAAGTTACGACAACGGGTGGAAGCGCTTCGCCCCCACGTGACCGAGGACGTGCGCCTGGTCGCGTTGTCTAAAGGAATCGAGAACGAGACCCTGCTGACGATGTCGCAGGTTCTGAATGACGTCCTTGAACGGGTGCCCCGGGAACAGATTGGCGCTCTCTACGGCCCGAGCCACGCGGAGGAGGTGGCCGAGGGGCGGCCGACGGCCATCGTGGCGGCGGCCCCGGACGAAGAGGAGGCCCGGCACATCCAGAAGATTTTTATGACGGACCGCCTTCGCGTGTACGTGAACACCGACGTGCTCGGGGTGGAGATTGGGGGCTCCGCCAAGAACGTGCTCGCCATTGCCGCCGGCATCGCCGACGGTGTTAGCTACGGCGACAATGCCAAGGCGGCACTCGTTACGCGCGGTCTCGCCGAAATTCGCCGGCTCGGCCAGGCCCTCGGGGCCGACCCGCAAACCTTCGCCGGCCTGGCGGGCATCGGCGATCTGGTCGTTACCTGTATGAGCCGTCACAGCCGCAACCGGTACCTGGGGGAACAGATTAGCACCGGGAAAAGCCTCGACCAGGTGGTCAATGAGATGGAAATGGTGGCCGAAGGGGTGCGCACGACTCGCTCGGTCTACAATCTCTCCAAGCATCATGGGGTAGAAATGCCCATTACGGAGGCGGTCCACGCAATCCTGTTCGATGACAAGAGCCCCCGGAAGATGGTGAAGCGGCTGATGACCCGGGCCGCCAAGCACGAGAACTGGCTCCCCGCCACGCTGGAACGGTAGTTGGGCCTGCACGCCTCCGTGCACCCGCCCGA
>PXSX01000104.1:13111-18488 GCA_003022655.1 Bacteroidetes bacterium QH_1_64_81
ATTGCCGACCGGGAACTCGAACGAGCCCTTCGACGGGGCGGTGAGTGCTGCCTCATTGGGTCGGAGGAGCAACCCGAGACCATTCCGTTGTCTCCGGAAGGAGACTTCCAGGAGCGCTTCGCGGTGTTTTTTGATCCGCTCGACGGCTCCACCAACACGGATGTTAACGCTTCGGTAGGGACCATTTTCAGCGTGTACACCCTCCCCGGGCAGCTAGACGCAGAGGCCTCCTTGAGCGTGGCCCTCCAGCGAGGGGCCGAGCAGGTGGCCGCCGGCTACGTGGCCTACGGGTCGTCCACGATGTTTGTCTTCACGACCGGGAACGGCGTGAACGGCTTCACGCTGGATCCGGGAATCGGCGAGTTCCTGTTGACGCATCCCGACCTCACGATTCCGGCGGGGCGGGGCATGTATTCGGTCAACGAGGCAGACATCGAAGACTTTTCGCCGGAGCTCCGGGCGTTTCTGCGGTGGCTCAAAAAGAAGGATCCGGAGACGGGAAAACGCATCCGCGCCCGATACATCGGGTCGTTCGTGTCGGACTTCCACCGTAATCTGCTGACGGGGGGCCTGTACATGTACCCCGCCACCGCGGATCATCCGAAGGGAAAACTGCGGCTCATGTACGAGGCCAACCCGATGGCTTTCCTCGTGGAGGAAGCGGGCGGCCGCGCGTCGGATGGAATCCAGCGCATTCTTGACCTTCAGCCGGAGAGTCTGCACCAGCGGACGCCCCTGTTCATCGGGAGTGCTCCGCTCATTGAGGCCGCCGAGGCGTACCTCCAGGGGCGAGAGGCAGAGGTGCCCGCCCCCGCCTGAACGTCGCTCTGCGCACGACGTACGGACAACACCGATGTATGAGGAAGCATCGAAATGAAACCAATTCCTCAAGGAATCCCCGATGTCCTCGACGGTACAGGGCGGTTATGGAGAACGTGCTACGGAGGGCGCGTCCCCGCGTCTCCCGGTCCCCGCGTCCCATACTTCCACGTGCGAAGTCGGCCGAGCACTCCCGAGCATAACTGGTGGTTCTGACGGTCGTCGGAGCACGAGCTTCCTCACATGTCGGTATACGTCCGTTCTGTCCACTCGCGTCCCTGCAGCATGTCCGATGAGCCCACCTTGGCGACGATTGATCCGCCGCAGAAATCCCTGGAGTCGATGCATCGTCCCGACGAGCTCGATCAGTCGTTCGAAGGCTGGTCGGAAGAGGTCTTCGCGATGCTGGACCGGCTCCGGGCCGAGCCGCACATCGATCAGTACAAGAAGGAAAAGCCCGGCGTTACCGAGTACCTCAAGGATCCCTTTCGCCGCTACCGGGACGACCTGGTGGTGAACTGGGTGCTGCCGAACCGACTCGGGTTCGAGACCGAGAAGTACGTTTTCAGCCGGCTTCTGAAAAACGACTTCGGCGCGGGCGGCTGCCACGACCACCTCTGGATGTCGTTCTACCGGCCCGAGACGCGGCGCCTCGAGGACGTGCAGATCACACATCGGGTGTCGCCCGACGGGTTTGCCGTGGGGATTTACGTGGGTGCCTACGCAACCGATCTGCTCGAGCAGGCCCAATCGCGCATTCAGGCTGATCCTGCCAGGTATCTCGATCTGGTCAATCCTCTCCTGGCCCGAGACGACTGGCGGGTGTCTACGCATCGTGGGTCTGGGGAAAGCAAAACGAAGGATGTCGTTACTACGCCCCTGAACGCCGTCCCTAAGAGTGTAGAGAAAGCGGACGGCATCCACGTGCGGCACTACATCCCTCGATCAGAGACCCTCGACCTCGGGTCCGAACTCATCGACCGAGCGCTCGGCCTCGTCTTCGACGTGTGGCCGATTTATCGGTTTTACCTGGCAGAGGGAGCAGGGGAGATGGATACTGTTGGGGGATAGGAGGGACGCGTGGGCTTCACATTGCGTATTTCGTATTCCGTATTTCGTAACTGGCAACATTTCAGTCACAGTTACGCAATACGCACCACGCAATACGCAGGCCTTGCGGTTGACATTCCTCCGCTGTACTGTCCTCTGTTCCTCTCGTAGTCTGCTTTCGTCGATCACCGCTTCCTCATGTCTACCCTCATCGAGACGATCACCAAGGATCGGGTTCTGACGCTTCGCCTCAACCGCCCCGACAAGCGCAACGCCCTGAACGCCGATCTCGTGACGGCCCTGAAGGTGGCGTTGGAGGAGGCAGAAGCAGACGAAGACCTCCGAACCCTCGTCCTCACAGGCGCCGGATCGGCCTTTTCGGCGGGGGCGGACCTGTCGTCGCTCCGCGCCATGCGCGACGCCGGGCCGATGGAGAACCAACACGACTCGCGGCACCTCGCCGAGCTGTTTCGTCGGATTTACCAGCATCCAATGCCCGTTATTGCAAAAATAAAAGGACACGCCGTCGGGGGCGGGTGCGGGCTCGCGACAGTCTGCGACTTCGCGTACGCGGCGGAGGGAACTAAGCTCGGGTTCACCGAGGTGCGCATCGGGTTCGTCCCAGCCATCGTGATGGTTTTCCTGCGCCGCAAGCTGGAGGAGACGCAGGCCCGCGACCTGTTGCTGCGGGGGCGGCTCGTGGACGCGACCACGGCGGCGGAGCTGGGGCTCGTCACGCGGGCGGTGCCCGAGGGGGCACTGGACGAAGCGGTGGAGGACTTGGCTCGCGAGCTAGCACGCGAGACGAGCGGGTCGGCGGTGGCACTCACGAAGCAGATGCTGGCGCGGGTCCCCGGGATGGGGCTGGACGAGGCGCTCGACTACGCGGTGCAGATGAAGAGGACCCGCCGTGGAAGCGGTCGGGGGAAGCCGGAGGAACGGCCTCATAGCCTCGTTCGTGGGGACT
The DNA here is from genome assembly GCA_003022655.1 of Bacteroidetes bacterium QH_1_64_81. The sequence continues at coordinate 15,948 of PXSX01000104.1, forward strand.
ATACCACCATGAAGGAATCGGCTATACAGGCTCCGCGTCAGGAGCTCATGGACGGCACGGATAGCACGGCCGTTTACTACAACCTGTTGCCCCGGCATTCCAACCCACGTTGAGGTCCCCGGAGCAGTCGGACCTCGATCAGCGCTCGTTCTTCATGTGCGAGCAACTTCGGGCCACGTCGAAGGATCGACTTCGAAGCCGGATGGGTCGCGTCCATGATCACGCGGTACTACAAACTGTTGGAAACCGGATCCGGCTGCTTCTCGGTCTGTAAGGTGCACTGTCTTCGATCCACCAAGGGCTTGCTCGAATCAGGCGATCTGGTCTGTTCGTTCCGTAGCCTCCGAAGGTGCATAGACCCCTCTGTCACAACATGCCGATTACGACTCCCCGAGTAAAAGAGCACCAGACGCGGTGGAACGAGATTGTCCGTGATCCGAGTCTTCGAGACCTCCCCTACAAGGTAGAAACCAATAGCCGAGGCAAAATCGTCTTGAGTCCCCACAGGAACTGCCACTCCTTCCTTCAGGAAGCCATCCAGGATCTTCTTGACGAGCACGCACCGGAAGGATCCATCCCTCCAGAGTTTGCAATCGTCACGTCGGAGGGGGTGAAGGTGCCCGACGTCGTGTGGATGAGCCCGGGGCGTCGCCGGGAGATGGCGGAGACCGGAGATCCGACGACGCTGGCCCCAGAAGTCTGCGTGGAAATTACGAGCAGCTCAAACACCACGGAAGAGATTCAGGAGAAACGCGCCCTCTACCTGGATGTTGGGGCCGAGGAAGTGTGGGTCGTCGATGAAGAGGAGCACATCCGGATCTACGATCACGAAGGAGAGCGGGAGGGGTCGGCGATTGCGTCTACTGTGCCCAGTCCTCTGTAGCCATATCTCGCTTCTCCACCTCCGAAATTCCTTTCGCTGTTTCCAGGAGGAGAGAACGGTCCTCGTCGCCCGAACCGACACGGTCGTCGATCTCTTCCGCGAGGTAGACGAAGAGGGGGCCACCTGGAATGACATTGAGAACCGGGGGGTTGCCCTTGCGCAGCAGAGCGTGCGTTCGGAGAAGCGTTTGGGGAAGAAGATCGAGTAGGTCCGGAGTGCGGCCCCCTGAGAACGCTGAGATTCTCTGGCGACCACAGCTTCTACCGCGCACGAACCTGACCAGTGGCCTCGCTACCTCGACGTGCGCCCACAAAATCTTTACGCACGGCGCTACCATCTTCGGGCCGTGGCCGTTAGTTTTGATAACGAACTGCAGGTCCGCCTTCACATCCCACTGATCAACACTACGCGCACATATCATGGGTAAAAACGTTGCCGAAAAACTGATCGACAGCCACCTCGTGGACGGGGAGCAATCTAATCCAATCTGACTTCAAGAATCCCGACGACCACCTCTTCCTGCGTAGCGCCTGCAAGAAGTTTGGCGTGTGGTACAGCCGCCCGGGCAACGGCGTAAGCCACCCGGTGCACCAGGAGCGGTTTGGCGAGCCGGGCAAGACGCTCATCGGCTCAGACAGCCACTCGCCCGCCGCGGGGGCCATCGGCATGCTCGCCATCGGCGCGGGAGGGCTCGACGTGGCGATGGCCATGGCCGGCAAGCCCTACACCATCAATATGCCCGAGGTCTGGGGCGTGAAACTCACCGGCGAGCTCCCCGACTGGGTGAGCGCGAAAGACGTGATCCTCACCATGCTGGAGCGCCACGACGTGGATGGGGCGGTGAATCAGGTCATTGAGTACTACGGGCCAGGGCTCGACAGCCTGAGTTGCATGGACCGCCACGTGATCGCCAACATGGGCACGGAGTTGGGGGCCACCAGCACCGTCTTCCCGGCCGACGAGGAGGTGCGCAATTTCCTGCGACGCCAGGGCCGCGAGGAGGCCTTCCGCGAGATTCAGGCCGATGAAGACGCGGACTACGACGAATACGAGGAGATCAATCTCTCTGAGCTGGAGCCGAAGATCGCGAAGCCCAGCAGCCCGGGCAACGTGGTGCCGGTGCGCGAGGTGGAGGGGCAGGAGATCTATCAGAGCTACGTCGGCTCCTCGGCCAACCCCGGCTTCCGCGACTTTGCCAGCGCGGCGGAGATCGTCGACGGCTACCAGGTGCACGACCGCGTGTCGTTCGACGTGAACCCGACCTCCCGCCAGATCCTGGAGAACCTGATGAATACGGGCCACCTCCAGATGCTGACTCGCGCCGGCGCCCGCATTCATCAGGCCGGCTGCAACGGCTGCATCGGGATGGGACAGGCGCCGGCCACCGGCCAGATCTCGCTCCGCACGGTGCCCCGCAACTTCCCGGGCCGCTCCGGGACGAAGGAGGATGCCGTGTACCTCGTCAGCCCCGAGACGGCCGCGGCCTCGGCGCTGACCGGCGAGATTACCGATCCGCGCGACCTGGAAGACCGCTTCGGGATGGAGTACCCGAACGCCCGGGAGCCGGACGAGATCAGCATCAACACCGACCAGCTCGTTCCGCCGTCCCATCACCGGGGCGACGGCACATCCGCCGATATCGAAGGCCAGCCGATGAT
>PXSX01000105.1 GCA_003022655.1 Bacteroidetes bacterium QH_1_64_81
TACACTGGGTTGTCAAGTCCTTTCACTGCGATCGTCTCGAAAATCCTCTTCCCATCCCCCATTCGCCCCCTCGCCCTTTCTCTCACCTTCCAAGCATACCGGGCGCCATGAAGGGAAGAAACGGCCTCCGCGAGACCGCTCCCGCCAGAAATTCCATTCCCTATCGGTGGTCTTCGATGCGGAGCCGACGGTCGTGACGGTCCGCCTCGTCCCGCCGGTTGGTCGCCACGACGAGCAGTCGATCCTGCGCGCGCCAGTCGTGAATGAGCGCGTCGACCATGTCGCGTCCTGCCGCATCGAGGTTGGCCACGGGCTCGTCGAGTAGGAGCAGGGGCGGGTCGGCAAGCAGGGCCGCCGCGTACTTGACCCGCTGCTGCATGCCCAAGGAGTACGTCGCGACCTGATCGTCGGCCCGGTCGGTGAGTCCCACCCGGTCGATCACCGTGCCGATGCGGGAGCCGTCCCCGGACAGACGGCGTGCCCGCGCCAGAAACCGGAGGTTCTCGCGGGCCGTGAGGTCTTCGTAAACCCCGACGGCCGGGGCCACGAGGCCCGTGCGCAGCGGATGCTCGCTGTCGGGAATGGCCGTCCCCCCCACCGTGAGCGTGACCGTGCCGGAGCGCGGCGTGAGCAGACCCGCCAGGATGCGGAGGAGGGTCGACTTGCCAGGTCCCGAAAGAGCAGGAGAGGTCCAAAGTAGTGTTCGACCTGGTCAACCGTGAGGGTGGGCATGCTGCCGGTGCGGAGCAATCGTCTCGGACTGCGGTCCCCGCCACGCAGAATGTACGGGCTGAATCGCAGAACCCAAAGACGCGGGCACATCATCCGCGCCGATTCGTTGAGTCGATTCGCACTCTTCACGATGGATTTCTAAGTGCCCGATGCCTCCTCCCTCCTCCACGGCGACCGCGACCGCTGCGCCGGCGTCCGACGAGCGCCCGTTGGCCGACACGGCGCTCTTCGGCAAGGACCCGATGCCCCGCATCGTGGACGTGGAGCCTCTCATGAACGGGCCGTCGGGGGAGCCGGCCCGGGTGCGGATCTATCAACGGTCGGAGGACTTCTCCTCCATCATCGAGCACGAGGAGTCCTTCTACCCGTTCTTCTTCCTCTCGGACATCACGTTCCTGCGGGGGCTCCGCGACACCTTTCGGTACAAGCGACTAGACGGGGACAACTTCTACGAGCATCTGGTCGTCTTTCGCACCTGGAACGAATACTGGGATGCCCTCCGGCAGGTGGAGCAACGCACCGACAGCGACCAGCAGCAGCCCGAAGAGATCTATCGGGTGGGCGCCCCCGCCCAGCAGTACCTCATGCAGACGGGGCGGACCTGCATGCTCGACATGACGCTCGACGACCTGCACCGCCTGCAGCTCGACATCGAAGTCTATTCCGAGGGCGGCTTCCCGAACGCCGACCGGCCCGAGGACAAGGTCATTATCGTCGCTCTCTCCGACAACCGCGACTGGACCGAGGTCTTACACGTGCGTGACGGCATTGGGGAGAAGCAGCTTCTGGAGGAGCTTGTGTACGTCATTCAAGAGCGCGACCCGGACGTGATCGAGGGGCACAATGTTTTTGAGTTTGATATAAAGTATCTACTCGACCGCTGCGACCTCCATGGGGTCGACTTTGCCATCGGGCGCGACGGGTCGGTGCCGCGCACGTATGACTCCAGCATGCGCTTCGCCGAGCGAACGGTGGACTACCCCGCCGTCGACATCGTGGGCCGCCACGTCATCGACACCTATTTTCAGGT
>PXSX01000106.1 GCA_003022655.1 Bacteroidetes bacterium QH_1_64_81
ATCAGGCTTCTTCCCAAGGGCTCTTCACCGTACCGGATCGTCGCCACACTCGTCGTGTGCGCCGCGCCGATCGCCTCCGCGTGCCCACGCGCTACCTCACGACGGACCAGCGCTTGGCCCCCGCCCGCGGCCCGACGGCTGCTGGACGAGAGCGGACTGCGCCCGGACGCGGGATTCTGGCGCTTCGTGCCGAGTGGCGACCTGCCGCGCCCCCTGGGGTCCTGTGCCGCCTCCTGGATCGCCTCGGACGACGGGTCGCTCCGGCGTCTCTATGGAGTGGGCTCCGTCTGGTCGGGCAGCCCACGGACGGACGAGTATCAGGGGGGCGACACGTCTCCGCGAACAACCTGAGCTTCGGTCAGTGACTGCAGGCAGCGTCTCGCCCTCTCTTTGAGTCACTGCTTGCACGCGCTGTCGGATGTCTGATGCGGACGCCCGCTACGCGCCCATTGAAGACTACGCCGTCATCGGCGACTGCGCGAGCGCCGCCCTCGTGGGAAAGGACGGATCGATCGACTGGCTTTGCTGGCCCCGGTTCGACAGTCCCTCGATCTTTGCCGCTCTGCTCGATGCCGACGATGGCGGCCACTTTCAAGTCTGTCCGGTGGAGGACTTCACGGTGGAGCGGCGGTACCTCCCCAACACGAACGTGCTGGAGACCACCTTCACGACGGACACCGGGGTGCTTCGCCTGACGGATCTGATGCCGGTGGCCGAGCGACCCGCGTACCGGCGCGAGCTGTGGCCGACGCACGAGGTCCTCCGCAGAATCGAGTGTGTGGAGGGAACCGTCGAGGTGAGCGTCGCCTGCGACCCGCGGCTCGAATACGGACGGATCGATCCGCCGATGGAGGACCGCGGGCCGCACGGGTTTTTCTACAATCACCAGGGAACGGTCCTCATCGTCCGGAGCGAGCTGCCGCTCACTCGGTCCCGCGGGCGAGGCGCCCTCTACGCCCAGCACACCCTCCGGGCGGGCGACCAGCAATTTCTCTCCCTCACCTACGACGAGGGGGAGCCCGCCGTCCTGCCCCTTCTGGGCGAGCACGCCGAGCGAAAACTGGCGCGATCCGTCGACTACTGGCGCGACTGGGCGTCGCAATGTGAGTACGAGGGGCCGTATCGGGGCGCCGTGGTGCGGAGTGCCCTCACGCTGAAGCTCATGACCTTCGCCCCGTCGGGGGCCATCGTGGCGGCGCCCACCACGTCGCTCCCGGAGGCCATCGGCGGCGAGCGCAACTGGGACTACCGCTACTGCTGGCTCCGCGACGCGGCCCTTACGCTGCGGGCCCTCTACGAGCTGGGCTACGATGAGGAGGGCCGCGCCTTCTTCTCGTGGCTCCTGCACGCCACCCGCCTTACAGCCCCCGAGCTCTCGGTGCTGTACGACGTGCACGGCAATGCGGACGTGGAGGAGCGGACGGTGTCCCACCTGGAAGGCTACCGCCGGTCGCCCCCGGTCCGGATCGGCAACGGGGCCTACGATCAGCTTCAACTCGACACGTACGGCGAGCTCATCAGCGCGGCGTACGAATTTGTGCAGTACGAGGAGCGACTGGACGGATGGCACAAACGGCTGCTGGCCGAGCTCGGCGACGAGGTGTGCGTCCGCTGGCGAGGGCCGGACGAGGGCATCTGGGAGGTGCGCTCCGGTCGTCACCACCACACGTTCTCCAAGGCAATGTGCTGGGTCGCGCTGGATCATCTCGTTGCGCTCCACGAAGAGGGCTACCTGTCGGTCCCCGTCGACTACTATCGAGACGTGCGTGCCGACATCCGGCAGGCCGTCGAGGAGCACGGGTACAACGAAGGTCTAGAGAGCTACGTCGCCACGTTCGACGGGGACCAAGTGGACGCGAGCCTGCTATTGCTTCCGTTCTATGGCTACACCGAGGCCACCGCCCCCCGCATGGAGTCGACATTTGAGCACCACCATCAGGAGCTGGCTCAGGACGGGCTCCTCTACCGCTATCTGCCCAGCACCGACGACGGCCTGTCGTCCGAAGAGGGGGCATTCGGCATCTGCAGCTTCTGGGACGAGGAGATGTTTGCCCGGCTTGGGCGGGTCGACGAGGCCCGGGAGAACTTCGACCGGACGCTCTCTTACGCCAATGACCTCGGCCTCTTCGCCGAAGAGATCGATCCCGAGACCGGCGCCTTCCTGGGCAACTTCCCGCAGGCGTTTACCCACGTGGGGCTCATCAACGCCGCCCTCACACTCGAAAACCCGTCCGATGATTCGTCCGGCCCATCGCTCACCTCCGGTCGGTGAAGGGGTCGCCTCGAGCATTTCAGGGTGCGTATCTCGTATTGCGTAGTACGTTGTCAACCGTAATTTTTGGACAGAACGAAAACGCCCAACGCGCACCCTCGCCCGATTTTCGAATTGCCGACTGAATTTGACCGCATGCTTCCTGCAGTTGTCCTCAATCTTGCCTCGGCTCTGCTCTGGGGCCTCTTTGCCACAGGGGTCCTCACGCTCTTAATGGCGCTAGGACAAGGGATGGGCTGGTCGCGGATAAGCTTTCCGTTCATGATGGGGAGCATGATCACGTCGCACCGGGGCCGGGCCATGGGGCTTGGGTTCACGCTCCACATTGCCTTTGGGGTGGGCTTTGCGCTTCTGTACGCGCTGGTCTTTGAGAGCTGGCAGTGGGCCACGGGGTGGCTTGGGGGGCTGCTCGGCGTCTTCCACGGCCTGTTCATCCTGACCGTCGTCATGCCGATGATGCCGGACCTCCATCCGCGCATGGCGAGCAAACACCACGGGCCCACGCCCACCCGCCAGCTCGAGCCGCCCGGCTTCATGGCACTGAACTACGGGCGCAACACCCCGGCGATCACCCTGGTCGCGCATTTCCTGTACGGCGTTCTGCTCGGGGCCTTTTACTGAAGAGAGACGAACTGCGGGTGCTTGACCAGAACCAGCATGCAATTGGCCGGCCATCTACGCCGCGGGGTCGTAGGCCGGCACCTCTACGGTGAGTCCGTCGTGGGCGAGGTGAATGTCGTCGGGGAGTCGGGCCTCTGCGTCGGCGTGACGCACGGCGTGCGTCATGTGCACGAAGTACGTCTCCCGCGCCCCGATCCGACGGGCCGCCGCGACCGCCTCCTCGAACGAGAAGTGCGTGGGGTGCGGCTCGGGACGGAGCGCGTCGAGGACGAGCACGTCGATGCCCTGTAGCTGGGCGACACTCGCCTCGGGGATGGCACTCGCGTCCGTCAGGTACGCGAAGCGGCCCAGGCGGTAGCCGTAGACCGGCATGTCGCCGTGGCGGAGCAGGATGGGGTCGACGGGGACCGAGGCGGCATCGTCGTACCGGCTCGGCACCTCGAAGGGCTCCTCCACCACCTCCATGTCGAGGTTGGCGGCGCCGGGATAGGGGTCGTCCCCCACGATGTAGTCGTAGTTGCGACGCAGGCGCGCCGCCGTGGTAGCGTGGGCGTAGCACGGAAGCGCCCGCTTGTTCTCGAAGAAGAAGGGCCGCAGGTCGTCGATGCCGACGACGTGGTCGAAGTGGTGGTGGGTGTAGCAGACCGCGTCGATGCGCTCAACGCCTTCCCGCAACGCCTGCTGCCGGAAGTCCGGTCCCGTGTCGATGAGAAGGCCCATCTCCCCTGCGCGCACGTAGCAGGCGCAGCGGGTGCGCGTGTCGCGCGGGTCGTCGGAGGTGCAGACGTTACAGTCGCAGCCGAGGACGGGGATGCCGGTGGAAGTGCCCGTGCCCAGCAGGGTTACGGAGAGGGACGGTGTTCGGGCGTGCCGGTCAATCGGAGAGATGTCCGTGGCGGGGTTTGCGTTAGTCGTCATGCGATGCCTCCGCCGACGCGTCCTCAACCCAGGCCTCTTCAAGAGCCCGGCGCACCGCCGGCTTCAAGTAGATGGTATCGAGGGGGGCCTCGCGAAGGGCCTCTGCCAGCACGACCAGTTGCGTTTCGGGCAGGTCGTTCTCGTTGAGCATGATGATTTCCTCCCCCTCCACGACACAGCGCCCTCCCCGAAAATTCCCAGGCTCCGATCGCACCTCGACCCCGAGCCGGGACGCCACGTCTTCGAGCTCTTCAATAATCGCGGTGGTGTCCATACAGCACAGTCACACTCCAAAAGAAACGCGATTCCCTTTCATCCCGAGGGACCACACAGTTGTTTCTTCATCCCCCGCGCTTCTCCGCCCCCTTCACTCCCACGCTCTCCACTTCCATGCCCTCATTCCCGAAAGCTACGGCGACTCCGGCAGCGGTTCGCCGGACTGGGCGTTGACGACCCGGAAGGTGTGGGGCGGCACGTCTGCATCGTCGTCGAGGTGCACTCGCACGAGGTGGTCCATGAACCAGCGGGTTGGGTGCGTGGGCACGGGCCGTCGCAAGAACGCAGCGACAAAGGGATGGACCCGAAGCGTGACGGCCCGGTGTGTCTCCCTGTGCTCCACGACCCATTGCTCGATCTCCGCCACGAGCTCATCCGGAGTGGCTCTGTCCTCCAAGTCCGCCGGGGGCTCGGGGGAGGCGGGCGCGTCGGTCTCGTTCGTGGTCTGTTGCTGGGTCCGGGCCGCCTCAAGCTCGGACTCGAGCGACTGAATTTTTTGACGAAGGGCCTCGACCTCCTCGTCCGGAGTGTTGTCTTCCTCCTTGAGACGCTCGACCTCCTGTTCGCGCTGTTTCACCTCTTCCTCCAGGCGTTGGATCTCACGCTCGGCCTGGCGGAGCGCGTCTGTGTCTGCCTCACCGTCCTCCTCCTCGTCGGAGGGCGCTCCGTTGGCCGAGGAGAAGGTCGTCGTGATGCTGGGACGCAGCCGCTGGCGGGTAATCTCGACGAGACCGAAGTCGCTCATCGGCAGCACCTTCGTCACTGCCCGGTCTTCCTCGAATCCTTTTTCGAGCTCGTCGTAGACTTTTTGCTTGTCGTCCTCATCGTATAGGTCGATGAAGTCGACGACGATGATGCCGCCGAGGTCGCGGAGGCGAATCTGGCGGGCAATGACCCGGGCCGCCTCCAGGTTCACGTTGAGCGAGTTTTCGGCCTGTGACTTGCCCTTCCCCGAGCGGCCCGAGTTCACGTCGACGACGTGCATCGCCTCGGTCTTCTCGATGAAGAGGTAGCCGCCGGACGGCAGTTCCACGCGGTCCTTGAACGCGCGGTCGGCCCCGTGCTGAATGCCGACGGCCTCGAAGACCGGCTGGCCGCTCTCGTGCAGCTCCACGCGCTCCACCAGCTGCGGGGCCACGGCGCGGACGTAGCTCTGGATGCTGTGGTAGAGCCCCTCGTGGTCCACCAGAATGCGGTTGTACTCCTCCGAAAACTCGTCGCGGACGATGGAGGAGGCCATGTCCACGTCCTCGTGCACCAGCGCCGGGGGGCTCGGCTTTCCACGCCGTCGGGGACGAGGCTGCTGGCAAGCGACTCGAGGCGGCGGCGCTCGTCGTCGTCGGTAATTTTGCGCGAGACGGCGACGTAGTTCTGAAGGGGCACCAGCACCAGGAAGCGTCCGGCCAGGGAGATGTCTGTCGAGATGCGGCTGCCCTTGTTCGAGATGGGCTCCTTGGTGATCTGAACGAGGATCGCCTGTCCTCGATTCAGAATGTCGGACGGGCGGCGATCCCAGTCTTTCTGGCCCTTGGGCACATCGATGTCCGCGACGTGCGGTTCTTCCAGCCCAAGGAAATCGAGCAGGTAGGGCAGATTGTCCGACAGGTCCGAGAAGTGGAGGAACGCATCCTGCTCCTGCCCAACATCTACAAAGGCCGCCTGGATGCTGGGCATCACCTTGCGGATCCGTCCGAGGTACAGGTTCCCGATCGTGCGCTTGTGCTCGGCGTTCTCGATGTAGAGTTCAGCGAGCTTGCCATCCTCGACGATGGCAATGCGCGTCTGCTGTGTGCCGACGTTGAAGACAATTTCTTTGGACATACGTGGGGTTAGGACGTGCCTGCCCCCGTGCCGGCTGGAACATGCGGACCCAATGGAGAACTCGAAGCATCAATCGACGGGCAAACCAACAACAAAGGGACCGAACGAAGCTGCCATCGGGGCGACGGGCCGGCTACGGTACATCACGCCGGCCGCGAGGCGCCGCTGTACGGCGCGTCGGCGCGCCCCGTGCCGGCACCGGGTGCTCGGGCACGGATTGACTCGTGAGAATAAAGGGTTCGAACAAGGGGGGCTGCCCCGAACGGGGTCGGGGAAGCCAGGCGGAACGGGATGCCACCTCAACGGCCAAGCGTGCGTCAACGGCGCGACGGTGAGCAGACCGCGCGTCTGCCATGCAGAGCGATCGGCCTGCCCCTCCCCGCACTCGGCTCGGCCCGCGAGCAGCACCCGTTCGGCCGCTCGCAGAGGCGTCGACATCCCTGACACCCGCCGGGACCTTCCGGCGAGCAGCAAATGTCACGTAGACGTATTGTCTCCCCCACTCAAATGATCCCACTGGCTCCTTAAATCAAAATTCGTGGGTTCGCTGGCCCCACATTTTGTATGATGTATAAGACTCGCGGAAGAACTCATGGCCGGGGTGAAACCCGCACTCGTCCAAGCCTTTTGGTCACATGCAGAAGCGCTGCCAAAGGGTCCCGAAACGACGTTCCGAGGGGGTTGCTCTTTACCAACTCAAGTTGCGACCTTTTGCGTTGGCACTCCGTTCGGCCCGACGCGGGGACGCGGAGAAAGGGCAACGAAACGAAGACCTCTCCGCGTCTCCCCATTCCCGGGTTCATTTATTTGATAGGGCACAACCTGGGTGAACGAACGGAAACAGGCTTTCCAGCGAGCCCCCTCGCGGTTAGCGGCCCCACAGGAACCGCTCGTTCGATCCAAGGCCCATCCCCCCGACGCACTTCAGTTCTCACACACCCCTCCGACCGACATGTCTGACCAGAAAGCAGTAACGGAACTGACGACCGACAACGCGCCCATCAAAGCGAAGGGCCTCGAAGGCGTGATCGCTCTCGAATCTGAGCTCTCTTTCATCGATGGAGACAAGGGGAAGCTCATCTATCGGGGCTACGACATCAACGACCTGGCCGAGAACACCACCTACGAAGAGGTCGTCTACCTGCTCCGGCATGGCGAGCTTCCCACCCAGAACGAGCTAGACAACTTCACGGCCCACCTGCGCAGCGAACGTGCCCTGCCGGGACCGGTGATGGATCTCCTGCGCGACACCCCCGACGGCGCTCACCCCATGGCCCTCCTGCGCACGGCCGTCTCGGCGCTGGGCCTCTACGACAAGGAAGCCGACACGACGGAGGAAGCCGCCAACCACCGAAAGGCCGACCGCATCCTGGCTCAAATTCCGACCATTATTGCCGCCTTCGATCGGCTCCGGAAAGGCAAAAACCCGGTCGACCCCCTCGACCACGGGTCGATGGCGCACAACTTCCTCTACATGCTCAACGGCGAAGAGCCGGGCGAGGCTGCCGAGAAGACCTTCGACGTCTGCCTCGTGCTGCACGCCGACCACGGCCTGAATGCTTCCACATTCACCAGTCGCGTCATCGGGTCGACGCTTTCGGACATGTACTCGGCGGTGTCGGGGGCCATCGGCGCCCTCAAGGGTCCGCTGCACGGCGGCGCCAACCAGGAGGTCATGCGCATGCTGCTCGACATCGACGAGAAAGGAGCAGACCCGGCCGAGTACGTGCGGGAGCGCCTCGCCGACGGGGAGCGCATCATGGGCTTCGGGCACCGCGTGTACAACACCATGGACCCGCGTGCCGCCATCCTGCGCGACATGGTGAAGGAACTGAGCGAAGAGGCGGGCGAGATGAAATGGTACAAGTACACCACTGCCATCCACGAGACGATGGAGGAGGAGGTGGGCATCGATCCCAACGTCGATTTCTTCAGCGGCTCCACCTACTACCAGCTCGGCCTCGACCCCGACTTATTCACGACCATCTTCACGCTGAGCCGCACGGCCGGCTGGACCGCCCACCTCCTGGAGCAGTGGGCCGACAACCGCCTCATCCGCCCGCGCGCCCAGTACGTTGGCGCCCGCAACCGAACCGCAGTCCCGATCGAAGAGCGCTGAATCCTGTTCCGTTCCCGAAACAGATTCCTTCTCCGCGGAACGGAGGACTGCCCTCCACGTGCGTTTTGATGCTGCTTGGCAGTGCTACCTCGCTACAACCTTCTCAGTCCCATGGCCGTTGACACCGAAGAACGCCCGCCAGCGACCGCCCCCAAGACGGATGCCCCCGCCAAACAGGAGGGCCGGTTCCAGCGCTATCGCGTTCGCACTGGCATGTTTGCCTGGATGATGCATCGCCTCACCGGGATTGGGCTGGTGGTGTACCTCATCATTCACGTCTGGGGCCTCAAATCGCTGAGTGACCCGGAGACCTTCAACGCCCTCATCGCCAAGTACCACAGTCCCATCTACAAAATCGGCGAGTTTGCTCTGCTGGTGGGGGTGGCGTATCACGCCATGAACGGCCTTCGGATCGTCCTCATCGATTTCCTGGGATGGAGCCCCAAGCAGAAGAGGTTGTTCTGGACGCTCGGGGCCGTTACAGCGATTATCATCCTCGTGGGGGGCTGGCCGTCGATCTACGCGCTGGGCGAGTGGCTCTTCGGCCCCGGCTCCATGCCGTCGCTCTTCCTGTAGCGCACCCCGCGCCTCCCCGCTCCTCCAGCTCACCCTCAGGCCTCCTGTTGCCATGGCTCAGACCAACGCGCTCAACTGGTTTCTGCACCGCATCACCGGCACCTTTCTCATCTTTATGCTGATCACCCACTTCTGGGTGCAGCACTACGACCACCAGGCCGCTTCGGTGACCGCCGAGGTGGTGACCGAGAAGGGGGAGATGCCGGACTACCCGGAGGCGGCGGAGGAAGGAGTGAAGGCCCGCTTTGGGTCCGGCGCAGAGGTAACCCCGTATCAGGTGGTGATGCAGCGGCTGGCCGATCCGGTCTACGCGGTGCTGTGGAAGGGGTTCAATATCCTCTTCCTCGTCGTGGCCCTCCACCACGGATTCTACGGCCTGAACAATGTACTGACCGACTACATCCGCAATCCGATGGGACGCCTCGTGGCCCGCGCGCTCTCATGGACCGTCGCCCTCGGCCTGCTCATCATCGGGCTCTACTCGGTGATTACGGCGGGGTGGTGACGGCAAATTATTGCGTACTGCGTATTGCGTATTTAGGGCTCCGGGCCTCCTCCACGCAATACGCTACGCATTTACGCACTACGCAATACGCAACACGCAATACGCACCATGACTTTTGACCACGACGTCGTCGTTGTTGGGGCGGGCGGGGCCGGATTGATGGCTGCGCTGTACGCCCGGGAAGGCGGGGCCGACGTGGGGGTCGTCTCCAAGCTGCACCCGCTCCGGTCGCACACGGGGGCGGCGCAGGGCGGCATCGCTGCGGCCCTGGGCAACGAGGAGGAGGACCACTGGCTCTGGCACGCCTTCGACACGGTAAAGGGCAGCGACTACGTGGGCGACCAGGACGCCATCGAGGCGCTCTGCAAGGACGCCCCCCGCACCATCGTGGAGTTGGAGCACTACGGCGTGCCCTTCAGCCGCAACGA
>PXSX01000107.1 GCA_003022655.1 Bacteroidetes bacterium QH_1_64_81
AATTATGGATTATGTCTCCCCGACTGGGCCGGTGTATCAGGCCGGTACGCTCAGCGGCAACCCGTTGGCCATGCGGGCGGGCCACGCCATCCTTTCCAAAATTGCCGAGGAGAAGGATCGGATCTACCGCGAACTGGAGGAGTACGCCGAGGCACTGCAGGACGGCACCGAGCACAATCTCGACGCGCTGGGACTCAACTACACGACCCACCAGGTGGGAGCGATGGGCAGCCTCTTCTTTACCGACGCGAATGTCACGGATCAGGACACGGCAAAATCCTCGGACACAGAGACATACGCCGCATACTTTCATGCGATGCTCGAGGAAGGTGTCTACCTGCCTCCGTCACAGTTTGAGGCCATGTTCTTCGGCACCTGCCACGGCGAGGCGGAGCTCGATGAGACCCTGAAGACCCAGCGCCGCGCTCTCAAACGGGTCCACTCGTAATCGGTGGTGGGCGGACCGCCGACCGCGGTCTGCCGTCGTGACAGGCACTCATCCCTTTCGTTCTTTTGAGTCAAACATGGACGCGGACGCTCCCCCCTCAGGATCACTTCTTGGTGTCAACCGGCGTGTGCTGGCTCTCGCCCTGGTCCCATCGTCCATGGTGGCGGGCGTCGTTCTGGCCCTGTTCGGCATTGCGAGCAGCATTGCGCAGCCCCTGGCCGGTCGGCTGTCGGACCGGATGGGACGTCGAAAAATCTTCGTGATTGGCGGTCTCGTGGTGCTCGGCGCAATCAATCTGATGTTTGCGGCCGCGACCGCCTACTGGCATTTGTTTGCGCTGCGGGTGCTGCAGGGGCTCGCGGCGGCCTTTACCATTACGGCGAGCCTCGCCATCGTCAATGAGATGAGCGACCCGGAGAGTCGGGGCGGCAACATGGGGGTGTACAATTCGTTTCGGCTCATCGGCTTTGGGGCCGGGCCCCTGCTGGCAAGTGCGCTGCTCGAGCTGGGGCCGTTCGTCCTGCCGGGGGGCATCCAGGTGACGGGCTTCGAGGCCACCTTCGGAGTTGCGGCCGGGACGGCCTTCCTCGGAACCGTGCTCGTGGGACTGCTGGTGCAGGATCCGGAGGGGACCGGGCCGGCGCCCCGGCGACTGGCCCTGCGCGTGTGGGACCGGTCCGACCAGGGGACGAGACTCGATACCATCTTCGCCCTCGGGCTGGCCACCCTCGTCATGGCGGCGTGCATGGCGCTGCTCTCGGCCATCGAGCCGGAGGTGAACGCGCGGCTGGATCAAGGGCCGGTGCTCTTCGCCGTCGAGTTCGTGGCCCTCATTGCAGCCCTCGCCGCGTTTCAGCCCGTGGTGGGGCGCGCCAGCGACCGGGTCGGCCGCAAGCCGTTCATCGTGGTCGGGCTCCTGGCCCTCATTCCCACGACGGTGATCCAGGGACTGGTGACGGCGCCCTGGCAGATGATCGTGGCGCGGGTGCTGCAGGGGGGCGCCGGGGCGCTCGTCTTTGCCCCGGCGCTCGCGTTGGCCGGGGACCACACCGCCCGCGGGCAGTCGGGGGCGCAGCTCGCGGTGCTGACCGTAGCGTTCGGGCTCGGCATCGCGACGGGACAGCTCACGGCGGGGTTCTTCGTGCCGTTCGGGTTCGCCGTCCCGTTCATGATTGGAGGGGGGCTCGCCGCTGC
>PXSX01000108.1 GCA_003022655.1 Bacteroidetes bacterium QH_1_64_81
GAGACGTGATGCGTGAATCGTGATGCGTGACGATTATCCCGCCCGACTCTTCACTCATCACGCATTACGCCGGCTTCGGCATGGCAACAACGTGAGACTCCCCAAAAAGGCCTGATGCGATGGCATCCCATTCAACGAAACCGACTGACGCCGTCGATTTCCTCAAAGAACTCGTCCGTTTCCCGTCCCTCAGCGGAGAGGAGGCGGAAATTGCCGACTTCGTGGAGGCCCACGTCCGCCGAGTCGGGGTCGACGTGTTGCGGCACGAAAACAACGTGGCGTTTGCGATCGGCGACGGCGACGACACGCTCCTGTTCAACTCGCACCTCGACGTGGTGCCGCCCGCGGACGGCCATCCGCACGACCCGTTCGAGCCGGTCGAGACCGATGGGGTGCTCTACGGACGGGGCAGCGTGGACGCCAAGGCCAGCGGCGCGGCGATGACCACGGCCCTGCTGTCCCTCGCCGAGTCGGGCCGGACGCCGGACGCCGGGCGAGTAATCGTGGGCCTGACGACGCACGAAGAGAGCGGAGGACAAAAAAACGGGCTTCAGAACCTACGCCCGCACCTGCCCCTGCTTTCGGCCGCCGTGGTGGGCGAACCGACCCAGCTTCGCCCGTGCGTCGCGCAGAAAGGACTCCTCATTCTGAAGGTTCACGCTCGGGGCGAGGCCGCACACGCGGGGCGCCCGCACCTCGGCGAGAACGCCATTCCTGCCGCCATGGAAGCCCTCCAGCAGCTCGAACACGTGACCCTGGATCGGGAGGATCCCTACCTCGGCGCCCCGACGAAAACGGTCACTACCATTGAGGGAGGAACCGCCAATAATGTGGTCCCCGAGCACTGCGTCTTCACCGTCGACCTCCGCACGACGCCGGCCTATGCGCACGATGAAATCGTAGAAGAGGTGCGCGCTGCCGTCGACGCCGAGGTGGAAGTGTACAGCGACCGGCTCGTACCGTGCGCCACGCCTGAGGATGCGCGGATCGTCCGCGCCGCACAGACAGCCCGTCCCGACGCCGATATCTTCGGCTCCCCCACCTCGTCGGACTGGGTCTTCCTCCACGACGTGCCCGCCGTCAAGCTGGGCCCGGGCCGGAGCGCGCGCTCTCACACCGCCGAGGAGCGGATTGACGCGGCCGAGGTCCGAGAGGCCGTTGAGACCTACCGAGACCTGATCCAGGCCTATTTCTCGGCTACATCGTGACCCGACACGGGCGAGAGCAGAGAGCACACC
>PXSX01000109.1 GCA_003022655.1 Bacteroidetes bacterium QH_1_64_81
TCGAACGAGCACACGTCGGTCACCATCTGGTCGACCACGTTGAAGACGATGTCGCTGATGGCGTTTTCGAGGAGGGTGGCCACGGGGCGCCCGATGCCGGGGAGCGACGCGATGGTGCTGATTTCCCGATTTCGGTCGACGGCATCCTCGATCACGCCGTCGAGATACTCCTGAAAGTCCGCCTGTTGGTCCTCGTAGGCGACCGCGGTGGCCTCCTGCAGCCGGTGGGTAACGGCCTCGATGAGGGCCTCTCGCTGCGGCGCAATCACCTCCTCGCCGATGCGCTGGGTGACCTGCTGGCTCGACCGGACCTCGTCCTGCACGCCCTCGATGATGCGCACCGTCACCCGGTCGCTAATTTCTTCGAGCACGATGTTGCGGTACTTCTCGAACGTCTTGTAAAGGTATGTCTCACGGAGATCGACGAGGCCGGTGCGCTGCAGCTTCGGAATCATTGCGATGAGGCGAAGCAGGCGCAGCGAGCGGAGCGACCCGACGGGAATGCAGCCAAGCACGTCGTACCAGTGCACGAACGGATAAAAGAACCATCGGTAGTAGCGCTGCCGGTAAATGGCCAGGCCCCAGCGCACGAGAATTTCCACCGCGAAGACGGTGACAAACGCGAGGTCGTACACAATGAAGTGCTGGTGGATCGTCTGGTCGTACCAGGTGTATAGCGCGGGGGCGTGGGCTTGCATCTGCGCCTGGACGAAGGGGCTGGCGAAGCCCCAGTCGATGATGATGAGGGCGAGGTTGACGACGATTAGGACCATCATCACGACGTCGACGATCAGGCCCAGGGTCTCGCGTGTCGATCGGTCGGCCATGGCAGGCGAGGGGGGGTTGGGTCGAACGAGCAAGATTGGGGAGGCGCGTCCGCTCAGGGGAGGTGCAGCGCCCTCCTTGGCCCGGTGTTCTCACGAGAGGCGCAGCGAGGCACAAGCGGCGGTTCACAATGCCATGTGTGCACCGCAAGCGATGCCACGCACCGTCAAGAAGGAAAAATGAGCAAATGGGGCCGCCTCTGACGCCGCAGTAGCGTCCCGTGAGAGATCCGGGTTAGCGCGGAACGAACGTGCTCGAACCGCACTCGTGCGCAATCCTTTTGGTCCGTCATGCTTGACCTTCGCCAGCTGCGTGACCAGCTGACCGATTTCGAGGAGCACCAATCTGAGGAGCGCGATCGTCGCGGTGCGCAGCGCGATCGGGCCCGAATGCTGCTGGAGGTGTGCCAC
>PXSX01000110.1 GCA_003022655.1 Bacteroidetes bacterium QH_1_64_81
TCCCGGACGAATCGGGAATAACCCGAGGACGCTCGGAGTGGGAGGCGGGGCCGCCTGTCCGAAGGCTTTTGGCCCCGGCGCTCAGACGATCGCCGGTGAGCCCGTGCGAAAGATCAGTCCCCGTCTCCCTGCTTCGGTGCGCCATCCTTCGAACAGCATCATAGGACATAGATCCTGCATTTACCAGCATGGAAGAAGCACCGAACACTTCGACCGCGACGTATTCTCTCGGAATCGATGTCAGCAAGGAGACCTTGGAGTTAGCGTTGCTCGACTCAGAGGAGCAGCGGTTACGCAAAAGCGTTCCGAACGACGGGGAGGGATTCGAGGCCCTCCAGGAGTGGCTTCAAGACCGGGACGCCACACCGGACTCGACCCGCGTGTGCATGGAGGCCAGTGGGGGCTATGAAGAGGCCATTGCAGAACGTCTCTACGAATCCGGCTACCTCGTCAGCGCCCGGGTCCGAGGCGGATCAAGGCCTACGCGGACAGCCAGCTCCAACGAAGCAAGACCGATCCGGCTGATGCGGCTTTGATCGGGCGGTTCGGCCGGCGGGAGGAGCCGAGGCCATGGGCCCCGCCTACAGCCGCTGAGAGCCGGCTTCAGGAGCTTACGCGGGCCAAGCAAGCCCTCAAGAAAGAGAAGACCCGGACCGAAAACCGCCTCGGAGAGACCGACGACGAGGCGGTTCGCGAGGCCTACCAAGATGTCCTCGGCGAGATCGAGGACAAGATCGAAGCCCTCGAAGAGGAAATCGAAGAGCACCTCAGCGAGAGCCCGGACCTGAACAATCGGTGCTCGCTTCTGGACACGATTCCCGGCGTGGGGCTGCAAACCGCCGCGATCGTCGTCAGTGAACTCGGGTCTTCCGAGCGGTTTGAGAATGCCCGCCAGGTGGCCGCCTACGCGGGACTGGTGCCCGAACACGAGCAATCTGGCACCTCTGTTCAGGGAGAGGCTCATCTTTCGAAGGTGGGCAACGCTCGGTTGCGCCGGGCAATGTACTTTCCAGCGATGAGCGCTCTGCGGTGTAATTCAGCGGTCAAGGCATTCGGGAACAGGTTGAAGGAGCGAGGGAAGGAAGAGATGGTCGTCATCGGAGCGGCCATGCGGAAGCTCTTGCATATTTGCTATGGAGTGCTCAAGTCCGGCCGTGCCTTCGATCCGTCACTGCATCCAACGAGCTGATTCCAGCTCGAATACGCTTGACATTCACCACAGCATCTTTCGGGA
>PXSX01000111.1 GCA_003022655.1 Bacteroidetes bacterium QH_1_64_81
TGCCTGCACTGCGAGCCGACCGGCGAGTTTGCTCATCCCGCCGAGCCGCGCCCCGATCACCTGACCGAGCTCACGAATGCCGTGCCCGAGCGCAACGCCGACCTCGGGCTGGCCGTGGATCCGGATGCCGACCGCCTCGCCCTCGTCGACGAGCGAGGGCGATTTGTTCTTGAGGAACTCACGCAGGTGGTGGCGGCTGACTTCGTGTGGCGGCACCGCGAAGGACCCTTCGTGACCAACCTCTCCTCCTCCCGGGCCATCGAGGATGTGGCCGCCCGGCACGACCAGCCGGTTCACCGGTCGGCCGTCGGTGAAATCAACGTGGTGCAGCGCATGAAAGAGGTCGATGCCGTCCTGGGCGGAGAGGGCAACGGCGGCGTCATTCTCCCCGACCTACACCACGGCCGGGACGCCCTCGCCGGCACGGCCCTGATCCTGCAGCACCTGGCCCGACAGCCGTCGGGACGCTCCCTCGGCGATCTCCACGATGACCTTCCTCACTACGCCATGGCGAAGGAGAACGTGCCGCTCCCCGACGTGGCTCCCGACCGGCTCCTCTCGGGCCTGGCCGACCGGTACGACGGGGAGGATCACTCGACCCTCGACGGCCTCAAGATCGACTTTGACGAGTCTTGGGTGCACATGCGTCCCTCCAACACTGAGCCCATTCTCCGGGTCTACACGGAGGCGCCCACCGAAGGGAAGGCGCAGGCCCTCGCGGATCGATTCCGCGGGGAATTGCGGGAATTGGTGGAGGCCCTTGAAGTGGCGTAGCGCCGCAGCCCAGAGGCACAGACCCGTGTAACGGTCGGGCAATTTGAGGGGGACGGCGGAACGGCCCTTCGTTGGGCACAATTCGAAACAACACTCTCGACGATGGCTCCACCACGTCTCTGGAGGGCTTTCTGTAGGACCTTGCGCGCTGCGGTCCACGCCCCTCCTCACAGACCGTCGCAGTTATGTCCGACGATCGCAACTCCTCGCGCGATCTTGCGTGGTACCGGTCCCGATGGGATGCCCTCACCAACCGCCTCTCCGTGTCCGACCCGGACGCGGTCGTGGCCGAGGTCGATCGCCTGCGTGAACGAGCCGAGACGCTCACGAAGCACCGCGAGGTCCTGTCTGAGATCGACCTGGATACCCCCGAGACGGCCCTCCGTATGATCGAAAACATGCGGAACCAGCTCCGCGAGCTTTACGCAGAGAAAGCGGCTGCAGGGCGAGTCGAGACGCCCGGCGGAAACACCTTTGAACAGCTGCGCGCCTTCCACGCCTTCCAGGGAAAGCTCCAGCGCCGTCTCGGCGTCTCAACGGCCGAGAACGTCCTCGACATGGTCGAAAGCCTAACCGATCAACTCGAAGCATTCTACCTCCACGGCGGTCTTCAGGATGAGGCGTCGACCGCCACCGAACAGCCCGTGGCACGGGCCTCTGCAGCCCCGCACACGTTTGAGGAGGAGCTGGGCGTGGCCGACCCGGGTAAGGTCCTGACGATGGTGCAGAACCTCACGCGTCAACTTGAGGCCCTCTACGAACAGCGGGAGCAGCTCTCAGAACAGGGCATCGAGGACGTCGACCATGCCCTGTCGACGGTCGACGACTTGACCGGGCAACTCCGCGACGCGTCCGACGGCCCCACGCCCCGGGCTCGCCGCGCCATCCACCCCGACATCGACCCGCTCATCCCCGACGCCAAACGGAGGCGCCTGGAGACCATGACGAACGACGCCCTGAATGCATTGTCGGTGGGGGCGCTTTGCCTGGACGATCAGGGGGCCGTTCGACGGGCCAACGAACGAGCCCTCGGATGGCCCGGCGTGACGGCCGACGCGCCCGCTGCCCTTGAGGGCCGGAACTTCTTCGCAGAACTCGCGCCCGACACCGACACGCCGCTCTTCCGCGGCCAGTTCGAGGCGGGCGTGGACGCCGGGGCCATGGACCTCCAGTTGTTTTACGGAGGCGGGGCCGACGAGGAAGATCCACGAATGGCCGTGCATTTCCACCGTAAGCCCAATCGGTCTGAAAACTGGATTCTCTTCCGCCCGCGGCAGTAAGCGCCTCCATTGCTTCCCGAGTTGCAGGAGCATTGACCGTCGAGCGCGTCGTAGCCCGTGTCTCTCACCGTACGCCCCCACGCCGATGCTGTCAACGCAGACAGAGGCTCACCTGTCTCCGCCGGAGGGAGCCGTACGACCGTCTCCGACGGACACCCCGGAGCTCGTAGCGCGCCTTCGGGACGCCCTCTCACACTGCACCGACGGGGGCAATCCGGACACGAATCCGTGGCGTTCACTCCTTTACGACCGCCTTCGGGAGCAAGGCCTCCCTGCGCTCATCGCCGACGACACCATCACGCCGGGCGGCTCCCTCTGGACGGGCGCCCGGCTGTGGACGGAGGCGTTCCGCGACACGTCGCTCCGGGCCGGCGACCGTCTGGTCATCGCCCTTCCCCCATCGACGGCCTTTGTGCAGGTGCTCGTGGCGGCGGTGTGGGAAGGGCTCACTGTGGCTCTGGCTCCGCCGCGCGACGACATCGAGCAGCTGTGCACCGCGCTCGACGCCCGGGCTGCCGTCGCTTCCCGGCCCGGTCCGCACACCTGGGCGGCGAGCGCGTGTGCGGGGCCCACGTTGACGCCCGAAACTCTTCGCCCAGCCGACACTGGGCGGACCCCTGCCGTTCGGTTCCTTCTGCGCACGTCCGGCACCACCCAGCTCGCCCGCTGGATTGCGCTCTCGGACCGCAATGTGCTGTCGGTATTGGCGAGCCACCTTCCTCATCTCACGCTGCGAAACGCCCGGGTTCTCTCCGTGCTGCCCTGGTCCCACGCCTTTGGGCTGGTGCTAGAGCTCTTTCCGGCCCTCCTGGCCGGGGCCGAGATCATTCGGGATCCGGAGGGCGGGCGGGACCCGTCCACCCTCGTCGCCCTCGGCGATCAGTGGGACGTGACCCACCTGTCCGCCGTGCCCCTTACGGTGCAGCGCTTGTTGAAGCACGAGGGCGGAGCGTCGCTGTTGGATCGGCTTCACGGCGGCATTATCGGCGGTGCGCCTGTCTCGGGGCCTCTCGCGGACCGTCTGGCCGAGACTCGGCTCCGCGCCGGATACGGGCAGACGGAGGCGGCGCCTGGCATTGCCCTGGGGCCGCCGGGCCGGTGGGCCGCCAACTACCTGGGTCGGCCGGTGGGCTGCGAGGTGGCGGTGGCGGACGACGGCGAGCTCCTGTTTGACGGCCCGAATGCCTGCGTCGGCGTGTGGCGGCGTGACGAGGGGCTCGACCGGGCAGATGCGAATCGGACGGTCCGGACGGGCGATCTCGTTCGTCGCAAGGGGGATGACCTTTTCTTCGAAGGCCGCAAGGGCGCGTCGTTCAAATTATCGAACGGGCGCCTCGTGCGGGCGGGGGCGTGGGAGGCACGCCTCAAGAGCAAATACCCGTTCCTCCACGATGTCCTCCTGTTCACGCCGGGCGGCACCGACGTGGCCCTCGCGCTCTGCACCGACCGCCCGTCGGATGAGGTGCCGTCGCTAGAGGATCTCCGGAATGCCCTTAGCTCGCTCGGCAGTCGGCTCGCCGCCGCTACCACGATCTCTCCCGACAACTGGGCCCAGTTACCGAAGGGCACGGTGGACCGCACAGAAATGACCCGTCGGCTTCAAGGGGCTGTCCGTTTCGACTGAGCACGAGGCGGTCCACGTCGATCGCCGCGCGGCCGAATCGCTACTCCAAAATCACCTCTTTCGCTATGTCAACCCCTGTCGAGCCCGGCCCCGATCAGGAATCAGTCTGGGACTACCCACGTCCTCCCGCCCTCGAACCGGAGGACCGCCGCGTCCGGGTCGTCTTCCACGACACGACGATCGCAGATACCACCGATGCGCTGCGCGTGCTTGAAACGAGCCACCCGCCCGTCTACTACCTCCCGCCCGAGGACGTGGCCACCGAGCATCTGGAGCGCGAGTCCCGCACCACGATGTGCGAGTTCAAAGGACGGGCCGTCTACTACACCCTCGCCGTGGGCGACCGCTTGGTACAGAGCGCGGCCTGGGGCTATCCCAATCCCGCGGACCGCTTCGCTGCGCTTGAGGACTACGTCACGTTCTACGCGAGCAAGGTGGATGCCTGCTACGTGGGTGACGAAAAGGCCCGGGCTCAGGAAGGCGACTTCTACGGCGGCTGGATTACCGACGACGTGGTAGGCCCGTTCAAGGGGGGAACGGGCACCACGGGTTGGTAGTCTCGGCCCGTTGGTCGGGCGTCGTCACACCTGCGCCAACGCGTGGTTGAGGTCGTCGCGCAGATCATCGAACGACTCCACGCCCACGCTGAGGCGGATCAGCGAATCGGTGAGGCCAATCTTTTGCCGCTCCTCGGCCGGGATGGAGGCGTGCGTCATCGAGGCCGGGTGCTCGATGAGACTCTCCACACCCCCCAGGCTCTCGGCGAGGGTGAAGACGTTGACCTCGTCCAAAATGGTGAGGGCTTTGTCCATGTCGTCGTCGGCCAGTTCGAACGAGATCATGCCGCCATAGTCCGACATTTGCTTCTGAGCGAGGGCGTGGCCGGGATGGGAGGGAAGCCCCGGGTATCGTACGTGGCCCACCGTTTCATGAGCATTGAGCATCTGTGCTAGTCGCCGGGCATTCGAGCAGTGCTGTTCCATGCGCAGGTGGAGCGTCTTGGTGCCGCGCAGGGTCAGAAAGCAGTCCATGGGGCCCGGCGAGGCGCCGGTGCTTTTCACCTGGAAGCGCAGCTTTTCGGCCCACTCGTCCGAGTCGGTACACACGGCCCCGAGGATGAGGTCGGAGTGCCCACCCAGGTATTTCGTCGCGGAGTGTAGCGCGAGGTCCGCGCCGAGGGAGAGGGGCTGCTGGAGGTAGGGCGTGGCGAAGGTGTTGTCCACCGCCACCGTCACGTCGTGGGCGTGGGCCCGCTCGCTGAGCGCCTCAATGTCGACGAGGCGCATGAGCGGATTGGTCGGCGTTTCCACCCAGAGAAGCGTCGTGGCGTCGGTGAAGGCCGCCGTCACGGCGTCCGGGTCGCTCATGTCCACGAACGAAGTCTCAATGTTGAGCGGCTCGAAGACCTCCCGGAGGAGCCGGTAGGTTCCCCCGTACAGGTCGTCCGTCGCTACGATGTGGTCGCTGGGCCGGAGGCTTTTCACGATGGCGTCGATGCCGGCCACGCCCGAGCTGAACGCAATGCCGTGTTCAGCCCCTTCCAAATCGGCGAGGTTGTCCTCCAGGGCGGTACGAGTGGGATTGGACACCCGCGAGTACTCGTGGCCCTTGTGCTCGCCGGGGGCCTCCTGGGCGTAGCACGCGGGTCGTCCGACGAAGAGTGAGAGTCTGACATAGAGGAGGACTGGGTTTGGAGCGGTGTGCAACTGTTCGAGACAAGGACTTTTCGCGGGAGAAGAAGGGCCAGATATCCCACGGTCACAATCCGGGGTCCCGGAGGCGGTTCCAATCGACTGAGCGGACCGCTGTTTTCACATACAACGCCCCGGGCCTCCAGTGGGAGACCCGGGGCGACGGATTGACGATTTGGAACGTGGAGAGACGGACGCCGCAGGGGGCATTAACGTCGGTCACCTACCTCCGTTGCCGTTCCCCTGACCGCTGCTGCTCCCCATCTGGCCAGCACACTCTTTAACCTCCTCGGCCTTCTCCGTCTGTTCGGTCTGGACGTACGCCTGGAACAGGGCCGAGCATGCACTCTGTCGATACTGGCCACCTGGTCCGCTCAGCTGCCGGGCCCGTTCGAGGGGGGGAATGGCGTCCTTAAAGAGCCCGCGTCGCTGCTCATCCAGCTCCCTCACCATCTTTCGTTCCTCGTCGGTCGGGGGTTGCTCCTTCGCCGTAAGGGAGTCCCGCAGAGATACAAGGCTGTCCTGAAGCGCTACGCCCTTGTTCAGGTACGCGGCGCCCAGGTTGTACTGCTTCTTGGGATCATCGGGGTCAAGTTCAACGGCCCTCGCGAGTTGCTCGGCCGCCTCGTCGTAGCGGTCGGCGTTCAGCAGGAGCGAGCCGTAGTTGTACCGATAGGTCGCGTCGTCAGGATCCTGCTCAATCTGTTCCTGATACGCCTGCATGGCCCGCTCGGTGTTTCCAGTGCTATTGAGCGCATTCAGGCGCTGGTTTTGAAGCTCGGCGAGGGGCGTCTGAGCCGAAAGGTCCGCCGAGATCTCCAGGGGTTCGGCGGGAGACGTGGTCTGGTCCGACGCCAACTCGGTCCCTTGCATGTACAGGGCCACCTGCAATTGGCCCTTCGTCTGCCGCTTGCCTCCCTCTGGTTTCTGGAACGATCCCGACACCATCCCCTCGCTGGTCGACAGTTCTATTCGGTCGGGAGTCGCCCCCTCCACGCTCCGAGAAGAACCGCCGACCTCGACGGTTCCAGTATAATCCACGCCCTGCGTGCCCGACACCCGAATATGGGTCGGTCGATTCGACAGTGCGCCAGAATGGTGTACGCATCTTTCGATGGTTGATCCTCCTTCTCAATGTACGTCTCCAGGATGGGGATCACCTCGGCCATTTCCTGGGTGCCTTGGTCTCCGCCCTCAAGGCGAGCTGCCTGGAGACGAGCAAAGGCCTCGTTCAGAATTGGGCCGGTCGAGTCGGGGCGGATGGCACTCGCGGCGCCGAAGAAGGCGGCGGCCCTCATGAAGTCGTCTTTGGATCTCGACTTTCGGGCCTCGTTGAATGCATCGGCACCCTTCTGGTACTCTTCGATGAACGCAAGTTCACGCTGGCTATTGATGGTGCTCCGCTGTCCCGGGTCGAACTCGATTGCTTGCTGTTCGGCCTCGCGGGCCTCCCGGTATCGCTGTTTATACTCGCCCGGGGGCGTCGTGCTGTCGGCCATCTGACGCAGGATGCGAGCCTTCATCGCATAGGCCTCTGCGTTGGCCGAGTCTCGAGCAATTGCCGAGTCGACGTTGGCCAGGGCTCGGTCGTAGTTCTCCTGCTCCATGGCGCTTTCGGCGGCGCTCATGTTCGGATTTCCGGCCGAGCAACCCGAAAGGGCTACGAGCCCGAGACTGCCCAAAAAGAGAGCAAAGAGCGCTGACTGTCGCGTCGTCATGGTGATAAGTCGTGGGTCGGTGAGATTCGCGTTGAGGGTGTAGCGCTGGATTTTCGGCTGCCGAGGAAGATGCTCCGGCACGCAAGCGCCCAGTGGTAGAGGGAAGAGCAACGGAATATGTCCGCATTTTTATGATAGTGGGAAAGCATAGCTCATTCAAGCGTTTCTGTCTTGCCTCCGTGAACTTCCGGTTCATCGATCCGAGCACGTGCGTTGTAACTGCTCGTGTGCTTTCCTTTCTTGCAGTACCGCAGGGTGCGATTCCGCTGTTCTCGATGAGATTGCGAGCGGGAGGCTG
>PXSX01000112.1 GCA_003022655.1 Bacteroidetes bacterium QH_1_64_81
GTGCGGGCCCGGGAGGATTCGAACCCCCGACACTCGGCTCCGAAGGCCGATGCTCTATCCAGGCTGAGCTACAGGCCCGTTTTGAGCTCGTCGTCCATACACGCGTTCATCGCCTTGGATCCGCGAATTTTCGCGGTACGCCCGCCGCGAAGGACGGAAACGCGTGAACACGACGCGCTGGGTGGACCCCGGAACGTCCCGACTCCTTCCCACCGTGCCGGAGGAAACTTGCGAATGCGACGAGCACGTGATTGGCGTCGCGAACGACGGCCCGAGCGAGGAGAGCGGCATTGGCGGCGGACAAGGGTCTGTGATGAATCGGCATGACAGCGCAACGATCCCTGTACCACCACGCGACCTGGTCTCGTTCCGCGCCTCGCCTCACGTACTCCGACCTTCACGCCATCTAGCAACACGGGCGCGCGGCCCTCACTTCGTCGCCGTGCCCATGATGTGCGGCGACACCGGCGGCACCCCGATGCTGAAGCGGTCGATTGTGATCGAGGAGAAGCCGGCCTGCTGCAGGTGCGCGCCCGTGCGGCGGTCGGGGCGGCAGCCGTCGGCCACGGCCTTCCAGAACCGGGCCGCAGGATGCGGCGCAGTTCAGTCAGGGTGGCCGCCACATCGGGCACGGAGCAGAGCACGAGTGTGCTGATGACGGTGTCGACGCTGTCGTCCGGCAGGCCGGTGTCCTGGGCGGGATCGGTGCGGAGGGTGGCGTCGAGGTCGCGGTTCTCTAGTCGTTCCTGAATATAGCCGTGCATGTGGGGGTTCGGCTCTAGGCCGATCCAGCGGAGGCCGCCGGGCAGGTACGGTAGGTTGACGCCTGTCCCCGGCCCAATTTCGACGACCGTGCCCTTCAGGTCTGCAAAGAGCTGCCGCTTGCGGTCGCCGTAGAGGCGGTGCTGGGCGTCGTCGCCCCAGGCGAGGGTGTGGGCGAAAAAGCGCTGGGAGAGGGACATGTTGGCGTGTGGGTGTGCGGGCGTGGGGGGTGTGGCGACCGGCGAGTCCTGGTTCACATGGAGTTCCAGGTTCTCAAACTTCCTCTCTCCCACTCCCAAACGCCCACGCGCCCTTACCCTCCGACCGCTCCCCACACCAGTCGTCCGGCCACCACGACAGCCAGCAGTGCGAAGCTCCACCGCAGCGCGGTCGTCTCGACCCGGTGTGCCAGCGCGGCGCCCCCCTGCGCCCCCAGCACGGCGGGCCCGGCCAGGAGCAGGCCCGTTCCCACGTCCACGTAGCCGAGGGCAAGGCCGGGGCGTCCGGCGACCCCGGTGCCGAGCAGGACGTACGCGATGGTGCTGAGGGCCGAGATGAGGACGATGGTGGCGCTGGAGGTTCCCACCGCGCGGTGCATGGGGAGACGCATCCAGCGGTGATAGGCCGGCACGAGCACCACCCCGCCCCCGACGCCTACGGCGGCCGCCACCGTGCCCGCCGCCGAGCCGGTGCCCAGCCACGCGCCCCGTTGAGCGGACACGTTTTCAACAGATGGGGCAGAGGCGTCGGGATCGTTCCGGACCATGCGGGCCACCACGACGAGCAGCACCGCCGCGAAGAGCAGCTGGAAGAGGGCCGCGTCGTACCACGGCTGCGTCACCATGTACCGTGACACGAGCCCCACCGCGACCGCACTCGCCAGCCCGACGCCGAGCGCCATGCGTCCCGCCACGGCCCCGCGCCAGGCGTGATGGAACGCGCTCGTGCCCGCCGCCAGGCCCGTGCAAAAGAGCCCGGTCCCCACCGTCAGCGGGGTGCGCACGCCGGGCGGCACGTCCAGCACGCCGTACGCGGCGAACAGGGTCGGCGTGAACACGACGCCTCCGCCGACCCCCACGAGTCCGGCGATCACCCCGGCCCCAAGCCCCGCCACGCCCAACAAAATGGCCTGAAGTATCGTCATCGATCCTCCCACTTCCTGCGCTGCCAGGGCTCAACGTGCGCTCTCTTCCGCATCTGCTGCCGGGGCGAGAGGTCCTCCGATGCGTAATCCATGACGCGTGGCTACGTGGTCCGCAGTGCGTGACGGGACTTCACGGTTCACACCTCACGTTCTTTCCGTCTACGAAGCAACACCGCACTCCTTGCTCGATGAGGTCCGTCATGGCAGCCCCCTTCGCCTCCCCACTTCAGCGCCCGTCCGTCGGCGTTAGGAGCTGTGCGTACCGGTCGGAGTCCCGGAGCAGACTCATCGCCGCCGTCACTTGCTCGTCGCCAGGCAGCAGGGCGGCCACCTGGCGGTCGGCCCGGACGTAGCGGGCCAGAATCTCGCGCTTCAGGTGCCGCTGGAGGTCCGAGGCATGACGGGGAAAGGCCCCCGTCTTCGTCTCCTGCAGGGCCTCGTCGAGCGCCGCCGCCTCGTCCGTCACGTCTTCGTAGCCGTGGGTTTCGATCTGCGCCCGGAGCGAGTCGAGCGACCGCTCGGCCTGGATGGGGTACCGGAGGTCCTCGCGGTCGAGCCAGTCCCGGAACGCCGTCAGCGCCGCGTCGTCGACTGAAAAGTCGGCGGCGAGCGTGTCGTGGGTGGCGGCGTAGTGATTGGCGTAGCGGAAGAACGCGGCGCGTCGGGTCAGCGCCTGCTCCAGGGGGCTCGGCGAGGGCGTGGGAGCCCGCACGTCGGGGTGAATGCCGTCGCCGTCGCGCACCGTACGTTCCCGGTCGGTTTCGTGGGTCCGGTTCGCCGGCGCGGACGTACTGGTGTCCCGGGCCGCCGACCCCAAGGCCTGAATGGTGCGGCCGCTCGGCGTGTAGTACTGGGCCGTCGTCAGCTTGAGCGCCGTGTTGTGGGGCAGCGATCGAACGTTTTGCACGAGGCCCTTCCCGTAGGTCGTCGTCCCCATGACCACGCCCCGGTCGTGGTCCTGAATTGCCCCCGCCACAATTTCGCTCGCCGAAGCGCTCTGGCCGTTCACGAGCACGACGACTGGGACGTCGGGCAGGAGGGGGGCACGGCTGCTCGTGTAGGTATTGCCGACACTATCCTTCCGCCCCCGGGTCGAGACGACGACCGAGCCCTGAGACACGAACAGCTCCGTGATGCCCACGGCCGCACGGAGCAGTCCGCCGGGATTGTCGCGCAGGTCGAGCACGACGCCCTGGAGCGGCCCCGTCCTCTGGAGGTCCGTCAGTGCCGACTCGACGGCGCCGGGCGCGTCGCGGGTAAAGCGTTCCAGCTTGACGTACCCGAAGGCATCGTCGGCACCAATCCGCCCCGAGTACGTGACGTCCGGCACCTCCACCTGCTCGCGGGTGAGGGTCAACGTACGGGGCGCTGGAGCGCCTTTCCGCTCCACGGTGATGCGGACGGTGGTGCCGGGCTCCCCGCGAAGCAGCGTCTCGACGTCCTCGATCGACAGCGGGGCCGTCGGTTGTCCGGCGACCTCGGTAATGACGTCGCCGGTCCGCACGCCCTGCTCGTACCCGTTGGCCCCGGCCACGGGCGAGATGACCGTGACCTCGCCGTTCCGGCGGCCCACCTCAAGTCCCACGCCTCCGTATTGCCCCTGGGTAATGATGTCGAGACGATCACTGTCCGATTGGTCGATGAACGAGGTGTAGGGATCAAGATCCTCCAGCATGGCATCCACGCCCACCTGCATGAGATGGCTCGGATCCACTGGCTCAACGTATCCAGTCACGACCTCTTCGTACACCGCCCCAAAAATGCGAAGGCTTTTCCGGAGCTCGAACAGGTCGTCGTCGGACGCGGAGAATCCGACGATTACGCCGAGTCCCATCGACGCCGTGAGCGCGAGTCCTAGGAGCGACGTTCTCACGCGTGTGCTGTTCATGATCGCTCCACTCAATACTGATGCGACATGAAGAACGTAAGGAGAGGGCCGTGGTGGGCGCGTCTGGGGGCCGCGCTTCGACGGGCTACTCGTCCGCCATCCCGAGCTTCTGGGCCCGGCGCCGCGCCACCCACTTGGCCACGTAGATCGAGAGCTCATACAGGCCCAAAAGCGGCACGGCCACGATAATTTGCGAGATGGGATCCGGCGGGGTGAGAAACGCCGCCACACCGAGCACCACGAGGAGCGCGTACTTGCGGTAGGTCCGCATCGCCTCGGGCGTCAGGATCCCCACCTTGGCCAGGAAGTAGACCGCCACCGGTAGCTCGAAGAGTAGGCCCGTGCCCAGCGTCCAAAACGTCACCATGCTGAAGTAGGTCATGATGTCGAACTGGTTGATGATTTGCTCCGAAAGGGTATACTGGGCAAAGAATTGAAGGGCCAGCGGAGTGAGGATGAGGTACCCAAACGCTGCGCCGAGCAGAAAGAAGAACGTGGCAAACACCGCCGAGAAGCGCATCCCCTTTTTTTCGCTAGGGTAGAGGGCCGGCTCGATAAAGCGCCAAAAGTAAAAGACGACGACCGGTGAGCCGGCGATGAGGCCCACGACGACGATGGTGCCAATGTCCGCAAAGAACTGGCCGGTAATCGTCCGATTGAGCAGCTCCAGGCTTTCGGGCTGTAGGGCCAGCACGTCGTACATGAAAAAGCTCGACCGCGTGGGCCCGATGAGGACGCGGTCCACGATCCATCTGCTGAAGAGCGCACACCCGGCGATGGCGATGAGGACCCCGATGCCACTCTTGATTAGGGTCCACCGGAGCTCCTCGAGATGGGCGAGGAAGGGCATGACGCCCTCCTCATCAGGGGGGTCGCTCGGCGCCCCGTCGCCCTGCACCCCGGCAGGGGTCTCTGTCTGTGACGAAGGGACCTCCGGCATACGACTACGACTGTGATCTAGCGACTGTGATCTAGTGGGACTCAACAATCTACCGCCACGCTTTCCCAACCCCCAACGCACAACCCCCAACGCCTAACGCAAACCTACACGCTGTCCGAGCTACTGCTCGTTCCCTCCTGCAGATTGAGGTCGAGCAACGAGTCGACCCAGAGCCCCTCGGCCTCGACTCGGGACTGGCCGCTGCTCCAGGTAAAGTTGAACAGCGTCAGGAGCCCCTCGACCGTGAAGCCGGCCCCGCGCAGGAGGGTGAGGGCATCGGAGGCGCTGCGACCACTGTTGATAATGTCGTCAACCATCACGACCGGTTCGTCGGCGTCAATGGGGCCTTCCACGAGTCGCCGGCGCCCGTGCTCCTTCCGCTCCTCCCGGACGAGCCCCCCCTTGAATCCGTCCCCGTCGTCCACGGACAATACACTACACACGAGAGGATGCGCGCCAAACCCGTATCCCACAATCTGGTGCGCGTTGCGCTCCCGCAGGCGGTCGGCGAGCACGGTTCCCACCTCCGTGAACAGCTCTCCGTCCAGCGTGGGCATCCGCGTGTCCAAGAGCCACCCGATCGGCTGTCCGCGCGGGTCGGTGATGAGTTCATCCTCGCGGCGCACGAGGGCCCGCTCGTAAAGGCGGCGACCGATCTCGATGAGCTCGGCCCGGGACGAGGAGCTAAATGTACCGCGGTCCATCGACGGCATGGGAGCGCACGAGAATCAAGGGTGAATAGGACAGGGCGAGGGCCGAAGAGCAAAACACGAAGCATGAACCGCCCGACGCGGGGGGGCGTTCCCTTCTACGCCACGGCGACGTCGTACAGCGGAAATTGATCGCAGAGGGCGTTGACCTCCCGCTCGACGTCCGACTGTACCTCCTGGTCCTCCGGATCCTGAAGGACGCGGTCGATCATTTCCGCCACCCGGATAAATTCGTCCGGGCCGAAGCCGCGCGTGGTCATGGCGGGGGTGCCCAGGCGCAGGCCGCTGGTCACGAAGGGGCTCTTGTCGTCGAAGGGGACCATGTTCTTGTTGGCGGTGCCTTTGCATTCTCGACGATCTGCTGCGAATAGTCGCGGAAGTCGGGACGGAGTGCCTCCTTGAACGCGACGGCCTTGGCGGCAATCACGTGCATGAGGGGACCGCCCTGCGTGCCGGGGAAGACGGCCGAGTCGAGCAGTTCGCTCATCATTTTGGTGCGCCCGCTCTTGCGGGCCGTCTTGCCGAAGGGGTTTTCGTAATCTTCCCCCACCAGGATCATGCCGCCGCGCGGGCCGCGGAGCGTCTTGTGCGTGGTCGTGGTCACCACGTGGGTGTGCGGCATCGGGTCGTTGAGCACGCCGGCCGCGATGAGGCCGGCCGTGTGGGCCATGTCCATCCACAGGTATGCCCCCACCTCGTCGGCAATGTCGCGGAACGCTTCGTAGTCGAAGTCGCGCGGATAGGCGCTGGCCCCGATCGAGATCATCTTGGGCTGCACCTCCTTCGCCCGGTCGCGCACCTTGTTCATGTCGATGCGCCCGGTGTCCTCTTCGACGCCGTAGTACTCCGCGTTGTACAGGATGCCGGAAAAGTTGACGGGGGAGCCGTGCGTGAGGTGTCCGCCGTGCGACAGGTCGAGCCCGAGGAAGGTGTCGTCGGGATCGAGGAAAGTGAGGTAAACGGCACTGTTCGCCTGTGCCCCGGCATGGGGCTGCACGTTGACCCAGTCGCAGTCGTAGAGGTCTTTCGCCCGGTCGCGGGCCAACTCTTCGGCCTGATCGACATATTTGCAGCCGCCATAGTACCGCTTGCCGGGCAGGCCCTCGGCGTACTTGTTGGTGAGGGCCGTGCCCATTGCCTCCAGGACGGCCCGGGAGGCAAAGTTTTCGGAGGCGATCAGCTCCAGGCCCTCATCCTGGCGCTGCACTTCCTTTTGGATGACGTCGTAGATCTCGGGGTCCTGATTGCGGAGCGCACTCATTGGGCT
>PXSX01000113.1 GCA_003022655.1 Bacteroidetes bacterium QH_1_64_81
GCCGACATGTACCGGTTGAACCGGAAGATCTGCGGTGGGGTGGCCTGCTCGCGCACCGTCACGAGGTTGTCGAGGGGCACCGTCTCGCCGCTGGACGACCGGACGTAAAGGCTCGTCAGGTCGAGGGGATTGTTGCGATCCTCTTCGTCCACCGACGCGATGATCTCCCGCTGCTCCCCGTCCCGTACGAAGAAGCCCACCCGCTGCTCCGCCAGGGCCAACTGCAGGGTCTGGGCCACGTCGAGGGGCGAGACGCCGATGTTGTTGGCCTTCGCGCGGTCGATCTCCACCTGCAGCTCCGGCTTGTTGAACTTCAGGTTCACGTCCACGAACGCCAATTCCTCCTGCTGGCGCGCCGCCTTCAGGAAGTCCGGGAGCGTCTCCCGCAGATTGTCGACGCTCGATGTCTGCAACACGTATTGGACCGGGAGGCCCCGACTGAATCCGACCGAGATGGTGGGCTCCTGCGAGACGTAGGTGCGGGCGCCCCCTAGCTGGCTCAGGGCCGATTGTAGGCTGTCGGCGTACGCCATCTGCGAGACATCCCGCTCCGACGGCGGCACGAGGCGCGTAAACATGAACGCCGAGTTGATGGAGGACGAGGCCCCGAAGCCCGGCGACGTGACCGAGATCACCGACTTGCGGTGCTCTTTAGGGATGTTTTCCCTCACCGCCCCGTACATCTTGTCGACGTACTGATCCATATACTCGTAGGTGGCCCCCTCCCGGCCCGTCGCAAACATGCGGAGGAGGCTCCGGTCCTCCAGCGGGGCCAGCTTCTGCGGCAGCGTAACGTAGAATGTGGCGATGAGCGCGGCACATCCCGCCATGATGATGAACGCTGCCCATCGGTACTCCATGAAGGACTGCAGGGAGCGGCGGTACGCGTCGGTGAGCGCCTCGAAGAAGGGCTCGGTCTTGCGGTAGATCCAGGGCTTCTCCTCCCGCTGCTTCAGGAGGCGCGTGGACAGCATGGGCGTGAGCGTGAGCGCCACGAACGACGAGAAGGCCACCGCTCCGGCGATGACGAGGCCGAACTCTTTGAAGAGCTGCCCTGTGAGCCCGCCCATGAAGATGATGGGCGCGAAGATGATGATCAGCGACACGGAGGTGGCCACCACGGCAAAGAAGATCTCGCGGGTCCCCTCCAGTCCCGCCGTAATGGTGTCTTTCCCCTCCTCGATTTTGGCGTAGATATTCTCCAGCACCACGATGGCGTCGTCCACCACGAGGCCAATGGCCAGCACCAGGGCCAGGAGCGTGAGCACGTTGATCGAGAAGCCCATCGCGTACATCACGAAGAAGGCCCCAATCAGGGCAATGGGCACCACGATGAGCGGAATGATCGTGGAGCGCCAGTCGCGCAGAAAGAGGAAAATGACGAGCACCACGAGGAGGAACGCAATGAAGATGGTCTGCTGCACCTCGTCGATGCTGTCGCGGATCGGCTCGGTATTGTCGAAGCCGATGCCGAGCTCTAGGTCGCTGGGCAGGTCCGCCTCGATGCGGTCGACGCGCCGGTAGAACTCGTCGACGATGTCGATGTAGTTCGCCCCGGGGAGCGGGCGCAGAACGACCCCCACCATCGGCGTGCCGTCACGCTGCAGGAGGGTGCGCTGGTTCCGGGGGGCAATCTCGGCCGTCCCTACGTCCCTCAGCCGCACCGTCTGGCCGTCGGGGCTCTGCTTGAGGATCAGCGACCGGAAGTCCTCGACGGCCTCAAGCCGACTTTTCGTCCGCACCGTGAGCTCGATCGTCTCGCCCTCGATGCGCCCCGAGGGCAGCTCTACGTTCGAGCGATCCAGGGCCTGCCGCACGTCGAGCGGCGTGAGATCGTAGGCGGCCAGCTGCTGCGGATCGAGCTGGAGCCGCATCGAATACGTCTTCTCGCCCCAGATGTCCACCCGGCTCACCCCTTCGATCGTCTGGAGCCGTTCCTTGAAGCGCTTGTCCGCGATCTCCGTCAGCTCCATCAGGCCGCGCGTGTCCGACTTGATGTTGAGGAAGACAATCGGCGGCGCGCTGGCGTCGGATTTCGACACGCTGGGCGGCTCGGCGTCGGGGGGGAGCTGTCGTTGGGCGCGGCTCACCCGATCGCGCACGTCGTTAGCGGCCCGCTCGAGGTCCGCCCCGAGGTCAAACTTCACCGTCACGGTCGACCGCCCCTGGCGGCTTACGGACTCGATGGTGCGAATGCCGTCGATGCCGTTGATCTGCTCCTCCAGCGGCTCGGTGATCTGCGAGTCGATCACGTCGGCGTTCGCCCCGCGGTAGGAGGTGGTGACGCTGATGACTGGGGGGTCGACCGCCGGGTACTCGCGCACGCCCAGGAAGTAGAAGCCCACCGCCCCGAAAATCATGATGAGCAACGCAAACACCGTCGCCAGGACGGGCCGCCGGATGCTGAGGGAGTACAGGCTCATTTCCGTTTCTGCGTGTGGGCGTTTGGGCGTGGGGGCGGGGGAGCGTGATTCGTGATGCGTAAAGCGTGATTAGTGAGAGGTCGGCCCCCTTCACGCATCACGTTTCACGCACCACGCACGGTGCGGAGGGCAGATGCCTCAGCGGGCTCCGATCCGGACAATTTTCACTCAAGGGTTTTAATCTGAACGGGCAGGCCGGCCCGCAGGTCTTGGATGCCAGAGGTGATGACGGTGTCGCCCAAAGCGAGCCCGTCGGTCACCTGCACGGTCGAGTCGGTGCGGACGCCGAGCGTGATGTTGCGGGGCTGGGCGGTTCCGTTGTCGGTCACGAACACGCGCTGGCCGTCGAGGGTGGGCACCACCGCAAAGGAGGGCACGACGATGGCGCTGTCCACCGTCCCCAAGGTCACGGTCACGTCGGCGAACATGCCGGGCCGGAGCGTGCCGTCGGGGTTCAGGGCGCGGGCGCGGAGCGGAAGAGTTCGGGTCTCGGGGTCCACGCTCGCATTGCTGGCGTACACTTGCCCGCTCGTCGTGCGGTCCAGGCCGCGAACGCGAAACGAGATCGATTGTCCCGGTTGCACCTGCGAGGCGTACTGTTCGGAGACCGAGAAATTGACCTTGATGGGATCGATCCGTTGCAGGGTCGTGATGGTCGTCTGGGGGGAAATGTAGCCCCCTTCGCTGACCTCCCGCAGCCCGACGACCCCGCCAAACGGCGCGCGAATCTTTGTCTTCTCGATGCGGGCCTCCATGAGCTTCAGTTCGGCCTCCAATACCTCCACCTCGTTCACCGTGGTGTCGTATTCCTCCCGGCTCACGCCGCCCTCCTTCAGCAGTCGCTTCTGGCGCTCGGCGCGGTCACGGGCCAGCTGAAGATTGTGCTCCAGCCGCTGCTTCTCGGCCTGCAGCTCCGCGTCGTTGATCTGAACCAGCACGTCGCCCTCCTGCACCCGGGTGCCTTCCTCAAATCGAATGTCGGTGATCTTGCCCGAGGCCTGGCTGGTGAGCTCCACCGACTCGTCGGCCCGCAGCGTGCCGGTCGTGCGGATCTGTTCGGTGACGGTGCCGGGCCGGAGCACCGTTGCGTCGACGCGCGTCGGGGCGTTGCTCGACCCGTCCCCTCCCCCGGAGGAGTCAGAGCCGCTGATCTTGGGGAGGGCCAGCCCGACGAGCACAAGCACTGCGATCCCAAGTCCGACGAGTCGCTTCGAGGTGGCGGACCAGCCTGCCTCGGGCCGAGACTGCGCCTCCTCAGATGGGGAATGAGAATCGCTCATCGGAAACCACTTTCAATCAAACGTTTCGAGTCCCCTTCTCCGCCTGTGATGTGCGCGACGCGCCTCTTCAGTTCCTTCCGTTCTACATCGTTACGATCGGGGAACAGGCTCAGGCAGTGTTGCCCCAGCGCTGCTTCCGCCGTTGAGGGCAACCGAACACCTTTGTCTCCGTTTTGCACAGCGCCCGTTCCATGCGCGGAGCGGCGTCAGGATTCACGCCGTGCCACGAAATGCACCTTGGCAGTGTGGCTCGCACGACGAGCCGTCATCGCCTGTGTGGGCTCTATTGCCCCCCCTCCTCAAACACAGCCGCGGCCTCGTCCTCGAGCACCGGCCCGACGACCGCCACCGCGTGGTTGCCCCGATCGAGCACCTCGCGGCACGACAGGGAGAGCTGCCGCCCAGCGTCGCCCTTCATCTCATAGAGCCGCTCGGCCCGAAGCCCGAACACGACGCGCCCGATGCGGGCCCAAAAGATGGCCCCGGCGCACATGGCGCACGGCTCGGTGCTGGCATAGAGCGCTGCGCCGCGCAGGGTCTCGTCGCCGTACCGTTGCGTGGCGACGCGGACAAGGTTCGTTTCGGCGTGGCCGGTACAGTCGTCCGTCTCGGCCTCCGTGTTGGCCGCTCGCTCCATTACCGCCCCGTCCGGCCCGACCAGCACGGCGCCGAAGGGTGGGTTGCCTGCTTCCTGGGCCGCGGCCGCCTCTTGAATGGCGGCCCGGATGAAAGGCTCATGGTCGTGAGCATCAGCGGGAGTCGACATGACCGAGGGACAGGAACATGAGACGACTAGCACACCGGAAATTGAAAACCGAACCGACCGTTCCAGCGGGTCTCCTCGCCGGGGCAATGTCTCTTCAAGAATGTGACGATGACGAGGGGCTCGACCTGGCCGCCGGAACGTTCTCCGACATACACATGTAGCAGCCACAGATTCAAAGAGAGCATCCCGCCGTCTCAAAGATCGACATGCGGACGTTTGTCTCACCCATTGCGGCCTGGACGACCACAGCCCCGGCTGCCGTTCGGAGCTGTTGTCGGTGTTGTCTGGTTGCCCTAGAGAGGCTGCGTCTGGTCGGTACCCCGCCTCCCGCCCGTGGCGGACGGTGATGTCCTCCGACATTCTGCTGACCCCTGTGGCCTCTCCGGTGCGTCCGCGAGAGGCTTTTTCTTTTGGCCACTCGGTTGTTTTGCGATGAGCACTGCCGTTCCCGCTGCGTCCCCGTCGTCGACCGCTGCCGTCCACACTGCGTCGGAGCTGGTCGACAACATCGGCCAGACGCCCCTCCTGCGGCTCGACCGCGTGGCCGCCGACCTGCCGGACACGGTGACCGTCTACGCCAAGGCCGAGCACCTGAATCCGGGCGGCTCGGTCAAGGACCGTCCGGCTCTGCGGATGATTGAGGACGGCCTCGACTCGGGGGCCTTCCGCCGCGACCAGACGCTGATCGACGCGACGAGCGGCAACACGGGCATCGCCTACGCGATGATCGGAGCGGCGAAGGGGCTCGACGTGACGCTCGCGCTCCCCGAGAACGCCTCCGCG
>PXSX01000114.1 GCA_003022655.1 Bacteroidetes bacterium QH_1_64_81
ATCGCTGCTCCGCCGAACGAAGGGGTGCTCCGAAATGAAACTGAACGGCTCCCCCTTCTTCTGGTCTGTGCGAACGGTTCCACGCCTCGGCTCCCCAGGTGGGGGCGACACGCTCATCCCCCCGTTGGCGACGCATCGATGTACGTCAGTTTATGCTCCTCCGACGCCACTGCGAACAGGTTCGACGCCAGGATACAGACGGCAAGGCGGAAGTGGGGCATTCCGCCCCCTCTGTACGCCCTGTACGCGGTAGCGGGGAGTACCGGATGAGGGAATCCTCACTGCAGGGTCTCCCTTCGACATTGGAGCCTGGAGACCGCCGTTGATTCCGCCTTCAGGAGCGACCTCTTCCCAATTCCGTTACTACGGCCGATGGGAGAGGCGCCCGGCGGTCTGCTCCCAGGGTTTGACCTCCAGTAACCGGGCCGTCGAATCGTCCTTCCATTTCCACGTAAACCTTTCCTTGAGGCTGGCCCCCGTTCGGCGGATCTCAAGCTCGGCCTCCGACGCCTTCACGAGGATGTCAGTTCCGTCCACAGTGCGGGGGAAGTAGAGCGAGTTTCGGCGGTACAAGATGGTTTCTCCCCCACCAATGAATGCCTCCCGAAGCGGGCCGTGATCCGCTCGAACGGGTCGATACGTGCTATCCCGGACGTGAAGCTCTGTGCGGGCCCCCGGTCCCGTGATGATTCCACTTTCCCCTCTTCTCTCTACGAACCAGTATACGTCGATGTGAATCCGCTCGAAGTACTTCTCACGCCGCCGATCAATGAGCTCTCGGGCCTTTTCTTTCCGAAGCGAAAGAACGCCCATTTCCGGCTGGAGCGACATGAGAGAAAGCTCAAGGCTCCAGAAGGTGGCGTAGGTTCGAGAACGGGACCTGCGACCGGTCCCCACGCTTTGGAAGCTACTGGACCACTTTTCGGTGAGCGACTGGTAGTCTTGCTCGACCTGATACTGGATCTTTCCCTCTCCCTCGGTGATGGTGAGGGCCCGGCGCTGGGCAACCCGTCCTTCGTTGACCGAATAAAGATCACCTCCCCCACACCCCACGACGAAAAGAAACGGCAGAGTTACGACGAGCACGGCAAGGAGGCACCGCCGCGATGAAGGCAGGGAGGCTATGGACGGAACCATGGGTCCGCGGAAGCGACAATCAGAAGGAGGCCCTCGATGGGAGGAATACGCGACGTGTAGAGAATAGACTTGTCCCGCTGGCGTGCGTTCCCCTTCGTTCCGTCTCGTCCTCTAACCGCCGGAGTCCTACCCGCTGATTACAGACTCAATTTCGTCGGGCAAGCCCGCCCCAACCGCCTCGACATCATCGCCCAGGGTGCGCCCCACGAGGCCCTGGAGCACCTGTCCCGCCCCCACCTCCGCGAAGCGCGTGGCTCCGTCCTCGTGCATGCGGCGAAGCGTAGGCGCCCATCGGACCGGCGAAAGAAGCTGCTCCGTAAGCCGCTGTCGGATCTCATCGGGGTCAGTCGTCGGCTCGGCCGTCACGTTCGGATACACCGGACAGCGAGGCGAATCGATGGATACCGTGTCGAGCATCTCAGCGAGGCCTTCCCGGGCGTATTCCATGAGCGGCGAATGGAACGCTCCGCTTACGGACAGTGGCATCGCGCGGCCCTCGATGGCCCCCGTGGCCCGCTCCACCGCCTCCACGTCGCCCGAAATGACGATTTGACCGGGGGCGTTGTAGTTGGCAGGCTGCACTACGCCCTCGCCCTCCGCGGAGATGTCCTCACAGACCGATTCGATGTGGGCGATGTCGGCCCCCAGCACGGCCGCCATGCTGCCCGGACGCCGGTCGCCCCGCCCAGGCTGTGCCCGGCCACCATGTCGGGCTCGGCGCCTCCCGCCTCAAGCACCGCCATCGCCGCCAGGCTGTGCGTATAGAGGGCCGGTTGCGTAATTTCCGTCTGCTTCAGCCGCTCTTCCGGATCGCTACTGCTCGATCCAAGCCCGAACATGAGCGTGAGAAGATCGACGTCCTCCATCATCTCGTTGGCCGTCTCGAACCGGGCCCGTGCCTCCTCGTGCTGCTCGTAAAGCTCGTAGCCCATGCCGACCGACTGCGAGCCTTGACCGGGGAAGAGAAATGCCGTGGCCATCGGGGTTGAGGGTTAAGCGTTGAGCATGGAGTAAACGATCAAAATACGCAATACGCTCACCGCAATGCGCACTATGCCCCCCCGTTGCTTCCGTCATAGGCCCATGTAAGGTGCCCCGCGCCCCAGGTCAAGCCGCCACCGAAGGCCGTGACGATGAGCTCGTCGCCCCGCTCCAGGTCCTCCTCCCAATCGACGAGACAGAGGGGAATCGTTGCGGCCGTGGTGTTGCCGTAGCGGTCGATGTTGAGCATCACCTGATCGGACGAGAGGCCCATGCGCTTGGCCGTCGCGTCGATGATGCGCTCGTTGGCCTGGTGGGGCACGAGATAGTCCACGTCGTCCGCGTCGAGACCGTTGCGCTCCAGCACCTCCTCGCACACGTCCGCCATGTGGGTGACGGCAAGCTTGAAGACCTGGCGGCCCTCCTGTTTGAGGTAGTGCATGTGCGCGTCGACGGTTTCGTGGGTCGGCGGATTGAGGCTCCCTCCGGCTCGCATGCGCAGCAGATCCCTGTGTTCGCCGTCCACGTGATGCACGGCGTCCTGAAGCCCCGCCTCCTCGTCGGCCTCCAGCACCACGGCCCCTGCCGCGTCACCAAATAAAATGCAGGTGGTACGGTCCGTGTAGTCGACGATGGAGCTCATCTTGTCGGCCCCGATGACGAGAACGGTCTCCGCTTGGCCGGTCTCGATGAACTGAGCGCCCGTCGTGAGGGCGTAGATAAAGCCGCTGCAGGCCGCAGAGAGGTCAAACCCCCATGCATTCTGCGCCCCCAGGTTATCCTGCACGAGGCACGCCGTGGCCGGGAAGAGCATGTCGGGCGTCACCGTGGCCACCACGATGAGGTCCAACTCCTCCGGCCCAATGCCGCGCTCGTCGAGGGCCTCCTGAGCCGCCTCCGTCGCCATAAAGGCCGTCGCCTTGCCGTCGTCCCCCAAAATGCGGCGCTCACGGATGCCGGTCCGCGTCTGAATCCACTCGTCGTTGGTCTCAACCATTTCCTCCAAATCCCCGTTCGTCAGCCGCGTCTCGGGAAGGTAGTGCCCAACAGCGGTGATGGCGGCTTGGTGAGAAGAAGGCGAGGCGGTGGACATAGGGTTTACCGATAACACGAGGAGTACGAAGACGCACGCTCGGCGGGCTAGGCAGCTCCGGTTTCGAAGACATCCTCGAGGGCGCGGACGACATCTTCGGTGGCCAGGGTGGCAGCGGCGTGGATCATCTGCGCAATGACGCCTGGGGAAGAGCTTCCGTGCCCCACGAGCACGTTTCCGTTAACGCCCAGAAGGGGAGCCCCCCCCTGCGACTCCGGATCGAAGCCTTTC
This sequence comes from Bacteroidetes bacterium QH_1_64_81, assembly GCA_003022655.1. Next base: position 3,443 of record PXSX01000114.1, read on the forward strand.
TGCACCTCGCCGAGCACGCTCGCAACGAGTTCCCTCTCATCCGGCGCAAGGTCCTGACGATCCATCTCCTGCTCGGTCATTTCCGAGAGGACCGTCGTCATGCTCTCGCCAAACTTGAGAAGGGCATTGCCGACGAATCCATCGCAGATGATGATGTCGGCGGCGTAGAGGAGCAGATCGCCGCCCTCCACGTTGCCGGCAAAGTTCAGGTCGTCGGCGTCGCGGAGCAGATCGTAGGCCCGCTTCACCTGCTCGTTACCCTTCCCCGGCTCCTCCCCAATGTTAAGCAGACCGACCGACGGCGTCTCATTCTTGAGGATCTGGCGCGCATAGACGGTGCCCATGCGGGCAAACTGAAGGAGGTGGTCCGGCTTGCAGTCGACATTGCTCCCGATGTCGAGGACGACGGACGACCCCTTCAGGGTGGGAAAGAACCCAGTAATCGAAGGACGCTCGACCCCGGGAATCCGTTGCAGAATAAACATGGACGCCCCCATGATGGCGCCCGTGTTTCCGGCGCTCACGAAGGCATCTGCCTGGCCGTCGTGATGGGCGGCGAGGCCACGGTGGATTGAGGAGTTTGTTTTCTGCTTGACGGCAGTCGACGGCGCCTCACCCATGCCAATCACCTCGGGGGCGTCGACGATGCGGAGCGCCTCCGTTGGGGCGTCCGAATGGGCATCTAGCACATCGTGAAGCTGTTCCTCCGGGCCCACGAGGAGAACTGATACCTCTTCCTCGCTGTGGCGGAGGGCTTGGACGACCCCCTGAACGACCGCTTCCGGGGCCTCATCGCCCCCCATTGCATCCACTGCGATACGCGATGCTGCCATACAAACCGTCGGTGTGTCTGCCAAAGCGCATGTGCCGGTAAGAGACTGGAACGCTGTCGTTCCGAGCGGGCGACGATGCGTTCGTCCCGGAAAGCACGACGGCGATCTGGGGAAAACATAGGCGTACGCACGGACAATCGCCGATCCCGCTCCCGCTTGCGGAACGAAGACCCGACAAAGAAATGCTCCCAGTCCGGCCCGGCGATCTTGCCCGGAAGGACTCGGAGCGGAGGCGCTCTGCCCATGCCTACGGGACGCCAAGCGGGTGAACCGCTAACCTACGCCACTAGCTCATCGGACGGCTCAATGACCTGGCGGCCGCGGTAGTGGCCACAGTGCTTGCACGCCCGATGCATGACCTTCGGGTTGCCGCAGTTATTGCACTCCATGAGCTGGGGCGGTTCCAACTCGTTGTAATACTTCGAGCGACGCTTTCGGGTGCGAGACTTCGAGTGTCGACGTTTCGGAACAGCCATGATTCAGTCTATCGGGAAAACGAACGGTCGTGTGAATCAGTCGCCGTGCGGTCTTCAAGCAGTCGGCAGAAGCAACCCTGTAAGATGAGGGGCCCTTCTCCGATGTTCAAAGCCCCGGCTTCATTTCGCTCAGAATTTACAGCTCAGAGGACCTTCACGGTACACCGAACCGCTACTCTCCATCCTTGAGCTCTTTCAGGTCGCTCCATCGCGGATCGACGGGTTCCTCCTCGTCGGCCTCCTCCTCGGTCGCCCCGAACTCCCGAGTAATGGACTCGTCTTCGGCACCGGGGGCGATCCGACGCTGCGGGATCGCGAGCAAGAGTGTGTCGCGCACCACGTCCGCAAGGTCAATCTCTCGGTCCGACGGCTCAAGGGGACGAACCTCATCGAACTCTTCCCCCTCCTGTCCCACCATCGAGGGCGGGCCGAAGAGCACGTTGTAGGTCCCTTCGAGGTCCTCGTGGTATGGCTGGAGGGTCCGATCGCATGTCAACTCGGCCGTGGCCGTCGCGTGCAGCTTCACGAGAATACGATCGCGGTGATACTGCAGGACGACGTCGACGTGGAGATCTTCGAACGTGGAGGGGTCCAAATTCGCCTGCTCGACGGACGGGGACAGCTCCAGGTGATGAATCCCCGTCGAGAGGGACGTGAGGTCGATCGTCAGCATGACGCCGGGAATACTGCCGTTCAATCGGCTTGATGGAGGTGGTTTGGAATGAGACGGGGAATCCTGGGTTCCCCCCTCTCTCGGCGCATCCGGACGAACGGCCCGGGGAATGAATCCGGAAAAGCGCCCTCAGCGCCCTGTTCTGTGGGATCCGTTCGGCTCTCTTCCCCTCCCTCAACCTCCGTCAAGATTGGGGGAATCCTTTTGGGCGCGAAAACCTGGCGTTCCCTTGCACGTGCCACAGTGACTGCAATGAATTTCTAGACGCGAGGACGTGGAGAAGAAAACCGTCTCTACCCCTGCTCTCTCCCCGCAGCATGGGCGGCGCTCAGGTCCCCTCCCGGACTTTGGGGGCAACACTGAACGTCCAGTCAGGCCTTCGACGCCACGTGTCAATCAAGGATTGCGTTCCTCTGCGCGCCCGTCCTACGGTTTTTCCTGCGGATCAGCGCCAAGTGACAAACTTTACCGATGGACACGCAAAGCTTCAAAACGTTTAACGCCAAGCCGGACAATGTGGACCGCGACTGGTACGTCGTGGACGCCACGAACGAGATCGTGGGGCGTCTTGCCTCTCGGATCGCCCACATTCTCCGTGGCAAGCACAAACCGACGTACACGCCGCACGTCGACACAGGCGATCACGTGATTGTCGTGAACGCGGAGAAGGCCCGCTTCACGGGCAAGAAGGAGCAGCAGAAGTCGTACCACGAGTACAGCGGCTATCCGGGCGGCGATAAGTCCCAAAGCCCAGAGAAGGTGCGAGAGGAAAAGCCCGAGTACATCATCGAACAGGCCGTGCAGGGCATGCTCCCGAGCGGCTCTCTCGGGCGGGACATGTTCAAGAAGCTGCGCGTGTACGCCGGGCCGGATCATCCGCATGAGGCCCAGCAGCCCGAGCCGCTCGAGAATGCGTAGCGCCTCCGGGCAATCTTCCGCCCCGTCCTCGACTGTCGACGTCCTTTTTCCGAAACCTCGATCTCTACCATGCCCAAGATGACTCAGTACCAGGCCATTGGGCGCCGCAAAACCTCCACGGCCCGGGTGTATTTGCGCCCGGGGGACGGCTCCAGCTTTGTCATCAACGAGCGCGACGCCGAAGAGTATTTCCCGATCGCGTGGCGCCGACGCACGCTCGATCAGCCGTTCGACGTGACCGACACGATCGGTCAGTTCAACGTGAAGGTGAACGCCTCCGGCGGCGGCCTCACCGGCCAGGCTGAAGCCATTCGGCTCGGCATCGCCCGGGCGCTCGTCGAGTACGATGCGGAGCTGCGCGGGCCGCTCCGCGACGCCGGCTACCTGACACGCGACGACCGCATGGTCGAGCGCAAGAAGTACGGCCAGCCCGGCGCCCGCAAGAAGAGCCAGTACAGCAAGCGCTAGGCGAACTGGGAATGCGGAATTTGGGGTGCGGAATGGACAGACTCTCATTCCAAACTCCACACTCC
>PXSX01000115.1 GCA_003022655.1 Bacteroidetes bacterium QH_1_64_81
TGTGGGGACACGTGGACGCGCCCGAGGGCTTCGCGCACGGCGCTTCGGAGAAACGCGTAGATGCCGCTCCGGTCGTCAAACTTCACCTCCTCCTTCTGCGGATGCACGTTTACGTCCACGCGCTGCGGCTTCATCGTCAGAAAGAGGGCAAAAAACGGAAACGCCCCGTCCGGCACCAGCTCGCCGTAGGCCTTCTTAACCGCGTGGCTCAGGTACCGATCGCTCACGGCCCGGCCGTTGACGAACAGAAACTGCTCGCCCCGGGTCTTGCGGTGAAATGACGGCGCCCCCACGAACCCGCGCACCATAAGATCGCTCGACGAATCCTGAACCGGCACCAGCTCGTCCTCGTGCTCGCCGCCATAGAGACCGAGGATGCGAGCCCGGGTGGCCGCGTGCCAGTCGTCGTCCGGAGCGGCAGGGAGGTCGTAGTGCTCGTGGCTGTCGTGTTCGAGGCGGACCGCGACCTCTGGATTGGCCAGGGCCAGCGACTGGACGGTCTGCGTGAGGTGCTTGAGCTCCGTCGCCGGCGTCTTCAGAAAGTTGCGCCGGGCCGGGACGTTGTAAAAGAGGTTGCGGACGGCGACCGACGTGCCGTCGGGGATCGCGCAGGGGCGCGTTTCAACCTGTTCGCCCCCCTCCACCCGAACCAGGGTGCCGGCCTCGTCCTCTACCCGCTTCGTCTTGAGGGTCACCTGCGCCACGGCGGCGATGGACGCGAGTGCCTCCCCCCGAAAGCCGAGCGTCCGGATGCCCTGCAGGTCGTCCACCGAGCGGACCTTGCTCGTCGCGTGCCGTTCGAAGCAGCGCTCGGCATCGGCCGGCCCCATGCCACAGCCGTCGTCGAGGACCTGCACGAGGGTGGTGCCGGCGTCTTTCAGGAGTACCTCCAGGGACGAGGCCCCGGCGTCGAGCGCGTTCTCCATCAACTCCTTCGCCACCGACGCGGGCCGTTGCACCACCTCCCCCGCCGCAATCTGGTTAGCGAGGCGATCGGACATGACCTCAATGAGGCCCTCGGTCGCGGTGGACTCGTCGGCCACGGCAAGAACGGAATGATGCGCTTACAGCGAGTAGTAGAGGAGCAGCGTGAGGAACAACAGCGCAAGGAAGAAGAGGAGACTCAGCGGGCCATTCTGCGCCTGGCGGGCGCGTCGAGACTTCATTCGGCGCTTGATATCTCGGTCCTCATCCCCCTCCGGGTCGTAGTGCCGAGGCTCGTAATCAAACGTTCGGGGCCCGCGTCCTGCGCTGAAAAGACCCATATCTGAGTCGGCGTGCTGTCGAGGATCTACACGTCGGAATTAACTCTCACGTCGGAGCCGTCGTTCCTGTCGGTACGACGAAGCGTCCGTTCGACCTTCGACAGCGGATTGGGCCAGCTGGGCTGAAAATTCCGGCGTCCCTGAACGCGCGTATTGCGTATTTCGTGTCCTTTCTTTCGAGAACCTATACGCACTACGCAATATGCAATACGAACTGTCCAACACATCTGCCCAGGTCCTACCTACCCGTCCCTAAAACAGCCCGGCCACTTGATGGAGGTACAGCACAATGAGCGGCGCCGCCACCGCCATGGCGTCGAAGCGGTCGAGCATTCCACCGTGGCCCGGCAGCAACTGACTGGAATCGTCCACATTGGTGGAGCGCTTGAGCGTGCTCTCCAGAAGGTCCCCCAACTGACTGATGCCCCCCCCGATGACGATGAGCGCGGCGACGTGCGGCCACGCCAGCAGGTCGACCAGCGTAAGCTTGAGCGCGAGCCCAATGACGAGCGCCGCGCCGAGCCCTCCGAGCGTTCCCTCCCACGTCTTGTTCGGGGAAATGGTGGGCGCAAGGGGACGGCGCCCGATCGTTCGCCCCACGTAGTAGGCCGCGACGTCGGTGGCCCACACGACCAAGAGAGCAAACAGCACCAGCCGGAACGCAACGTCGTCAGTCACCGCCGCGCTTCGCACCTCCCGCAGCCACACGAGACTTCCGAGTAGGGCCGTCGGGTACACGATCCCCGCGATGGTCACCGTGAAGCTCACCAGAAAGTCCTCCTGCGGAAGCAGTAGGGGCGCGCTTACCACAAAGAGCAACAGCATCATCGCCCCGAGAGGCCAGAGCGTCGGGCGGAGCACGGTGGCCACGACTAGGCCCCCCAGCACAAATCCGCCGGTCCGGTGGGGCTGCGCCCCCGCCTGGCGGGCCATCTGGTAGAGCTCGCGCTGGCCCAGCACCCCGATGAGCGCCACAAACGCCGCAAACGCCCATCCGCCCAGATACGCCAACACCAGAACAACCGGGGCCGTCAGCAGGGCCGTGACGACCCGGCGGAGATTGTCACTCACGGGTTCGAGATGTGCTTCTTCCAACCACCGTACCGACGCCGCCGGCGTCACGCGGATTCATCCTCACTCCCCTCCTCGTCCGGCGGCCCAAGGTCCATGTGCTCGTGGCCGGAATCGAGCTTCGAATCCTCCTCCGGCGTGTTCGCGGACGGGGCGTCCGGATCGGCCCCGAGGGCCGCCTCCTCCAATTCCTCATCGGTAAGCTGCTCCTCCAACAGCGCGACCGCCTGGTCGGCTTGCTCAGGGGGCACCATCACGTGCACCGACGCGAGGTCGCCCACGGTCAGGTTGAACGCGTGGTCGCGCTGCGTAAGCACGACGGCCGGAATGCCGCTGTCGTCGAGCCGATCCCGCACAAGGTCGGCCTCATAGTCGGTGCTGGTCCGAAAGACGCTTACCCAATCCTCGTGTTTGCTCATGGGATGAGGGATCAGTCATGGATTAGCATGGATTAGAAGAACGGCGCCCCTGGTCACTCGTCCCGGACGTGAGGGGCGAGCGTGTGCATAACATAGAGGACGCCGCCGACAATGACGAACCCCAGTAGGACGGCGTACCAGGGCATAGAGGCCTGTTCGATCGCCTCCAGGTCGTAGCGGGGGCTCGTCTCGACGTACCGGGCGGCCAACACGGCGAATCCGTTGTGGGCGACGTGGACAGCCATGGCCGGGAGGAGGCTGCCGGTTCGCCACGCCAGATAGGCCATGTACAGGCCCAGCATGATCAGCGGGAGGAGCTGGGAGGGCCGGAGGTGATAAAGTCCAAACAGCCCCCCGGCCAGAATGATGCCCCCGGCCGGCCCGGCGGCCCGTTCGAATTGACGCTGCGCGTACCCCCGAAACAGGAGTTCCTCGCAGACGCCCGGCACCAGGGCCAGCATCACCACGTTGAACACGAGTCCCAGGTCGCTCTCAAGAACGCGCCGGATGAGTTCGAGCTGGGACTGCTCGACCAGCCGCGCCGATTCAGGGAGCGGAAGCTCTCGGTTGAGCTCTGCAAGCCACTGCGTCACCGGCTGCAGGCCGACCACCCCGACCAACGCTAGCAGCAGGAGCCGCCCGTCCACGCTCCGGAGACGCAGATAGCCAACCCACTCGGAGGAATGGAGCCGGGCCGCCAGCAGGGCGGGAATTGCTAGCCCTATAACCTGTCCAATGCTGTTGCTGAGGATGAGCTCCCGCGTGTAGCTCGCAAGCAGTTGCTCCTGACTGTTGAGCGTCTCCATCGACAGTCCTCCCTCCGCCATCGCAATCTGGAGGACCAGAATGATCGGCGTCAGGATGAACTGGAAGAGGATGAAGGCCGCCCCAAGGCCCAGGAGCCCCGTCACGAAGCTGAGGGTCGTCCGGTCGACCGACGATCGTTCGAGGGGCCCGTTCAGCGGAAGACGGCCCGGGCGGCTCCAGGGGTCCAGGAGGGTCGGTCCCGACGGCTGTCGGGACGCGGAGGGAGTTGAGGCCACGAGAGGGGAAGCGCCGAGGCGAGAGTCGGAAGCGCCGGATTGAAAGTACAGAGCCCCCGCCTGTTTACCTCTTCGCGGATTCTTTGCAGGAACATTTTGGGGCCTGCGTCGAACATACGGTCCCTGCAGGAAGGCACAGGGGGTCACTTCTTGCGCTCGTAGCTCAGTCGGACAGAGCATCGGTTTCCGGTACCGAAGGCCGGGGGTTCGAATCCTCCCGAGCGTACAGTTCGACGCCCGCTTTAGCTTGTCGCTGAGGCGGGCTTTTTCTACGTCCGTGGCCGATGAGAGTGGTTTTCGGGGCTGCGCGCGAGCACGTCCAGCTGATGCGCGATGTACACCAGCTCGCCCCCCTCGATCTGGCGGCGGCGCGTAGCGATCCAGTCTTCGAAGGCGGCCGGGTCCAGCTCGGGGTGGCCGGTGAGCTCCGTCTCGATGAAGTGCAGGATGTGGTGCAGGAAATAGGCCTCGTCGCCGGGATAACCCCCATCCCGCGGAAAGACGACCCAGTCCGCGGCGCCCGCCTCCAGGAGGGTAGCGTCGGCGTCGCGAAGGTGGGTGAGGAGACGACGTCCGCAGTGTGCGCCGGAACGGCGGGGGTCCAGTTCCGGAGCGCCGCTCATGCTTTCGTGGTAGAGGCGCTCCACCCGCGCGTCCAGGTCGGCGTCGACTGGAGGCTCAAATACCGTCACCCCGTCGAAGTGGATGGGCAGGTACCACAGGCCGCCCGGCCCGACCAGCGGATCGAGCGCCCGGAGCGCGTCCGGGATCGACAGAAGGTCGAAGACCGCCTGCGCAACGAGGGCGTCGAACGGGGGCCCGTCGTGGCCCGCCGCCACGTCGAAGAGATCGGCCGTCACGAACTGGATGGACACTTCGACCGGGCCGCTCGTCCAGACCTGGGGCTGGCGTCCAGAGACAGCGTAGCCCCGGTCCTGAGCCCAGGCGCTGAGCGCCGCCCGCGCCGCCTCGACGTTTGCGGGCTCGATGTCGACAAAGGTGACATCGAGGGCCTCCACGGACCGGGGTTCGAGAGCCTCGACCATCCGCTCGACGGTGGCACCGACGCCTCCGCCCAGTTCCAAGACGCGAACCGGCGACGCGTCGGATTCGGCGAGGCGCTCGATAAATTCAGACCACACCTGCCGGTTTAGGGCCCGGGCGTCGACGGTCTTTTTGGCTTCGAGGTAGCGGGGGTAGCTGTACGTCGTCGGTTCGGTCACGGAGCGTCGGAGTGTTGCGGCGAGGAATGGGTTGCAATGCGGCCGAGGAACGAGGCGATCCGGCGACAGGTCTCGGTCCAGGTGGGGGCCGATTGGTACCGCGCGACCGCGGCGCGCCCCATTTCAGCGAGATGCTCGCGGTCGCCGGCCCAGGTGCGGATCACAGTTGCAATGTCGGCGGGCGTCTCGACGAAGGATCCGGTGTCCCCGTCGTCGACCACGCTTCGGACGCCCCCGTTGGGACTCGCGAGTACCGGAAGGCCCCGGCCCATCGCTTCCACGTAGACGATGCCGTATCCCTCGTGGGTCGAGGGCACCGCTAGCACGTGCGAGGCGTCGAGCAGCCGCTTCAGGTCGCCGTCGGGCAGCTGCCCGTGGAGGGTCACCCGGGCGGGGTCCTCGATTTTCCGCAGGGAGTGGCGCACGGTGGCCGCGTACGCGTCGTTAGCCGACATATCGCCGACGACATCCAAAGTCCAGCGGGCCGGCTGCACCTGCAGAAGCCCCTCGATGAGCATGTGAAGGCGCTTTCGCGGGATGAGGTTGCCGACGAACAGCACCCGGAGGTGCCCGTCCGCGACGGCCCGCTCGGTGACGCGGTCGGGAGAGACCGGCGTGCCGAAGCGGCGCCCGCTCGGCGGGGCCACGACGTGGGGGCGCGGCCCTGCAAGGGCCTCCACGGAGCGCTTCGTGAATCGGCTGTTGTAGATGCGAGCATCCGTGGCCCGCAGGTAGAGCCGTTCCAGCACGCGGGAGGTCGCCGTCGAAAGGGTCGACCGCCGCTCGTCCGCGCGCAGGTGGTGGATGATCGCGACGATGGGGGCGTCGAGGTGCCTCCGCAGCCAGTAGTTGCCCAGGGCGAGGGACGCATGGTTGAGCTCGTCCTGGAGGAGGATGTCGAGATCGGCCGAGCGCAGCCGGTCCCAGAACGAGCGGTCTGCGTTGTCAACCACCCGCAACGGATAGGGGCGCTCCGGCTGGGCGAAGATGATGACCTCGTCGCCCCGGCCTTCGAGGTGCTCCACGAGCTTGCGGTCGTAGAGGTACCCGCCCGACACCCGGTCCAGGTCCCCGTAAATGACAAGGCCGATGCGCATTGAACACCCACAGCAAATGGTCGCAGAGAACGGATCTACGCGCTGTAGGAGGCCCAGGCGTCTTCGTCCTCCCAGATTTTCACGGTGGTGTCCAGCCCATCTGTGTCGAGCCGCTCCTGGAGAGACGTGCAGAAGATCCGCGAGAAGTGCTCGATGCTCGGATTTAGGCCCTCAAACTCCGGGAGGTCGTTGAGCGTCGCGTCGCGGTACCGGTCCACGAGCGCCCCGAGGGCATCCTCGATCTCGACGATGTCGACGAGGTAGCCGTTTTCGTTGAGGGACTCTCCCTCCAGCAGCACCTCCACCTCGAAGTGGTGGGAATGCCATTCATTTTCGGGGCCACAGTTTGGGACGGTGAGGTAGTGCTGCGCCACAAAATCCCGGCGAACCATAAGCTGATACATTCTGCTCTCGCTGCGAGTTGTGTAGAAGAACGGTCAAACTACTCGTACGTGAAGACCGGCTGTAGCATCGACGTGTCGTCGGCCAGCTGCTCGTAGGCAGACGGCGCCTCGTTGATCGCGAACCAGTCGGAGATCAACCGGCTGGGCGCCACGGTGTTCAGCAGATCCAGCACGACGGACATCCGCCGGTCCTTCGTCCAGCGGCCCCGGAGGGAGGGGTCGATCGTGCTAACTTGGCTGGAAATGATGCGCATCCGGGAGCGGTGAAAGTGTCCCCCGAGGTCGATCGGAGCAGTCTTCGTGCCGTACCACGACCCGACCACGATCCGCCCGTCGAAGCCCGTGTGCTGGACCGCGTCGTTCAGCACGGCGGGCTGTCCGGTAAGCTCATAGACGAGATCGGGCCGTTCCGCGTTGGCGGAGGCCGAGGCGTCGCCCGGCGACGGCCCGGCGTAGCCGTCGATCTGGCGCAATTCCTCGGCGGAGGCCACCCCCTCTGCCCCAGCCGCTTCCGACTGCGCCCGGCGGGACGCGTCCGGGTCCACCGCAACCAGCGCGTCCAGCGGGTGATCAGCAAGGAGGCGGGTGGTCAGAAGTCCCACCACGCCCTGGCCGAAGACCAGGACCCGTTCGCCAATCATGGGGCGCCCGTCCATCACCAGATTGACGGCCGTCTCCAGCGAGGGAATCATCACCGCATCCGTGAGGTCTGCGGACGCCGGGAGCCGGAGGAGGCTGTCCGTCGGGGCGACAAACCGGGACACGTGCGGTTGAAACGCAAACACCAGCGCCCCCGTCCAGTCGCTCTCAACCCCGTCCCCGAGCGCCTCGACCTCCCCCACGCAGGCGTATCCGTACGAGAGTGGGTACGACAGGTCGCCCTGGAGGGCTTCAATCGAGGCATCGGCGTCGAGGCCCGCGGGCGCGTTTCCCTGGTAGACGAGACGCTCCGTGCCCGGGCTGATGGCGGAGTACTTCGTGCGCACCTGGACCTCACCAGGGCCGGGCGGCGGCACCTCTTCCGCAACTACCTCTGCCTCACCAGGGACCGAGAATTGGACGCGTCGACGGGAGGTGTGAGCCATGGACGGGTGTCTCGACGGGATGGAGATGAGCAGGCCTGAGCGCGCGCAGGACCGCCTACGCCGACGACGGCCAGACCGGATCTCCCTCCAGGATGAGGTCCTCACCCAGCCACCGCTGCTGCACGTTTGTCAGGCGCGGAAACTCGTCGGGCGTCTCTGTGGCCCCCTCCGTCGGCGCGACGGAGTTGAGCGCGGGCGTGCCGCCGACGAACATCGGGGCCACGGTCACGATGACCCGCTGGGCCCGCTGCCGCCGCAGAAATGCCGTGAGCACCTGCGATCCCCCCTCCACCATCACGCTGGCGATCTGCCGCTCGCCCAGCGTCTCGAGGAGTGCGTTGAGGCAGACGCCCCCGTCGGGGGCGCAGGAGAGCTCGCACACCGTCGCCCCGTTTGCCTCCAGTTCTTCGCGGCGGTCCGGATCCGGGTCCGGCCCCGTGAAGATGAGCGGGGCGGGGCCGTCGCAGTCGAGGAGTCGGGCGTCGGGAGGGAACCGGAGCGTCGAGTCCAGAACGACGGGGACAGGGTGGTCCTCCGCCCCGCGGCGGGCGTTGAGGCGCGGGTTGTCGGCAAGGATCGTCCCGATGCCCACGAGAATGCCATCGTGGAGGGCCCGGAGGCGGTGTGTGAAGTCCAGCGCATTCTCCCCGCTGATGGGCAATGGGGTGCCAGCGTCCGATGCGATGGATCCGTCCAGGCTCTGCGCGTAGGTCAGCGTCACGAACGGCGTCGCGTGGTCCGCGAAGTGGCGCTCCACGCGCTCCCGGAGAGACCGGAGCGAACTGTCGTGCGCGTTGCTTTGGGCGTGTCCGTTGGTCGGGCCCAGGTCCAGGACGTGGCGCATCCGCTTCACCTTGGTCCGCAGATAACCCTCGTTGTGCCGGTTGATGTGCGGCTGGAGCGGAGCACGCTCCGCAATCTTGACCCCGTGCCCCGTGAGACTCTCAATCTTCTCAGGGTTGTTCGTGAGCAGTCGCACCGAGGAGACGCCGAGATCGTCCAGGATCATCGCCGCAATCGCGTAGTCGCGCTCGTCGGCCCCGTGGCCGAGCATCCGATTGGCCTCCACGGTATCGTAGCCCTCGTCCTGCAGGTTGTAGGCGCGGAGCTTGCCTTGCAGTCCAATGCCGCGCCCCTCTTGCCGAAGGTACAGGATCACGCCCCGCCCTTCTTCCGCGACGCGCCGCATGGACATGTCGAGCTGTTCCCCGCAGTCACAGCGGAGCGATCCTAGGACGTCACCGGTGAAGCATTCCGAGTGGGCGCGAACAAGCACACTCGCCGTCGGCCGTCGGAATTCGAGCATCAGTGACACGACGAACGGAGGGAATTTCCATACCGGAAGTCTACGCTGGTGAGTGGTTCAGTCTCGTGGTGAGGAAATGGGCGTAGGGCCGAGGCCTCTCCGACCGGGAGCTGGAGGCGTGAGCATTTCGGCGGTTGGCCAAGCCCAAACGTATCGGCTCCAGCCCGGTCGCCCGACCGGTTGGATTCTCAGTCCGAAGATCATCCCTCGGTCGGAGTGAGTGCAGGGCGTCCTAACGATCCGAGCTCGAAAATCCCGCAGTGGATCAAGAAAAACAACCCCCACCTGTTCCCGGTCCCGATCTGCCGATTTCGTTACCATCGCGGACCCAGAGCCCCGACCGACAGGCCCACTCGGCAGAGTCATTGTCCTTGATCGCCGAGCGGCTCATATAACTCTACCAGATGGTCGTCTGGGTACCGCAGGACCACGATCCGAGTGTCCCACGGCATGTCGGCGGGCGGCGAGCGGACCCAGTCGTAGGGCTCCTCGTGTTCTCGAAGCCGCTCGTAAGTAGTGCGGATATCGCTGACCTCAAACTCGATCTTCATGCTTCGATTCTCGCCCCCCACGGCGGCCCCCTGGCGGATGTATTCGTCGTGCCCCGCCACGGTGAACAGCGCGAGTGTGCTTCCGGGCGTGTCGAAGGCGGCGTAGTCGTCGCGGTACCATGTCGGGGCCTTCTGGAGAAGCGCCGCGTAAAAGTCCGCCAACCGCTGGATCTGATCCGTGAGTAGAACGGTGCTGGCGAGGGTCATGGGCCGGAGCTGAGAACGAGACGCCGTCCAGGTGTGTCGTTGAAACTCTTAACACCGTTGGCTCGCCAGTGGTCCGCTGACAGCGTATTACCAGAGCTGTCTTCAATATCGCCAGAGACATCCTCGGGCCATGCGGGTCCGTGTGCGTACCGATCCGCATTCCCCCGAAAGCATTCCGTACGGGCTACGGCCGGACGAGAATAGTGAGAACCGGACCGGACTGGGGCCAATTCGCTGCGCCCTGCGGTAGGTCCTTCTCCCCTGTGGGAACTCCTGATCAGGCTCCCAGCGGACTGCTGGCACGGGTGCCCCCCCTCAGGAGGGATAGCGCTCCTCGAATCGGTGCACGTCCTCATCGGTGCCAACGATGACGAGCCGGTCGCCCTCTTGAAACGCAAACGTGTCTGGATCGAGCGACGTAATCGCGTCGCCCTGCCGCTTCACCGCCACTACGGTGCATCCCGGTTTCGCACGGATGTCGGTCAAGGAGACACCGCTGAAGTCCCGAGGAACAGTCCCCTTCCATCTCCGCCGAGAGATGCACCGCGTCGGACTTCGGAGACGGATTCATGGGGCATCAATAGGGGCGACAGGCGGTTTTTCGGGTGGTCACAGTCACCGTGCACGATGCTCGGGCCGAGCCGACGTCGTTGCGGGCGGTGAACGTTACGTCGTAGGTGCCCGGCCGCCCGAAGGTATGTGAGGCCACCTGGCCGGACGCCGTTCGTCCGTCGTCGAACGACCACTGAGTGTCCAGGGGACGATTCGTCTCTTCTGCGTTCACGCGAGCGACGAGGGAAACCGAATCGACCACCCGGACGTCCGTCGGACACTCCAGCGTGAGGATGCGGGGGGGCGTGTCGGGAGAGCGAACGTTGTACTTCACGCCCAGCGCCGGCCCTTCCGTCAGGCCATCGACCGGAGTTCCCGTCTTGAGGCCGTCGACGGCGGTGTCGTCGACAATCAGGTGAAATCGCGTTTCGAGAAATAGCGACGTTTGATCGTTGAGGACGATGTCGAGTCCAGCCCCGGCCGAGGGGCCAAACCCGGGCGAGCGCCCGCCAAACGTCGCCGTCATGCCCCCGTCAAGATAGGGAGCCACAGTCCAGTCATCGGCCTTGAGCGTGTATCGGCCCAGCAGGCGGACCGTGTGACGCACCGTTCCGAGGTCTCCTCCCGTCCCCGGAGGTCCCTCGCGCATCGTGAAGGGCCGTCCGTGGATGAAGGCGTATTCGCCAAACGAATAGCCGAGCCCCACGTCGAGGGCCGGGGACACGCGATATCCCAGCTCGCCGGAGAGCGCATACGGGAAGGCATCCCCGGCGGTGAACTTTCGGGTGTCGAACAGCAAATCCCCCACATTGGTGACGTTGTCGGTCCCCAGCGTTCCATCGGCATCCCCAGAGTAGTCGGTAATGCTCGCCCCGGCCCGGACGTACATCATATTTCCGGCACGCTTGTCCTGTGCCTTGACTGGGCCTGCGAGTGCAATGCATACAATCAGGAGCGCGAGGACGAATCCGGGCAGATCGTTCAGAATGGTCCGGGGCGAAATTTCTGAAGAAATCGCCGCGCGAGGATCCGTGAGAAACGCCTGCCGGCGGAAAACGCGGGAGAGTCGGTTGATCATGGTCCTCGTGGAGGACGGTGGGCGTGAGCGGCACGGGAGCGCGAGAATGAATCTGCTACTTGACTTCTCCCCTCGATGAATCGAGTGTACCTGTTTAGCGATTCCGCAGGTTCGCCTGTAAGTTACAGTAATGGCTGACTCAACTGATCACACCGACCGGAACGCCCGTCATCGGAGCGCTCTCG
>PXSX01000116.1 GCA_003022655.1 Bacteroidetes bacterium QH_1_64_81
AGCGTACGGGTCCTCCGGCGAAAGGGTCACCCGCTGGGGCTCGGAATACTGGGCCGTGCCATCAGTGTCGATCTGCTTGAGCCGAAACGTGTGGGGCCCAGGGGCCAGCTCGTTGGTGACGGTGTATTCGTAGGTTTGAGGGCCGGCCGTTGTCCCCTGCCCCGGGACAAAGTCGAGCGTCTCAAACGTGCCGCCGCGGTATCTGTGCTCAATGTCGAATCCTGAATTGTCGGTCTCGCTGGCCGTCGTCCAGGTCAGGTGCACCGAGCGTCCGTCGACCGTGGCGTCGAAGCCGGCCAGCTCCACCGGAATGGGCCGACTGACGCTGTAGGTGCCGTTGGCGTGGGTGCCGGCAATGACGCGTCCGTCCTCGGCCCGGGCCTGCACCTGGTCCACCACGACGTCGCCAATCTCGGAGGCCCCCTCCTGGGTCCAGATCGTGCTCAACCCGTCGAGGGTGGTGGTCGAGTAGACGCCGATGCTCGTGCCCACGTAGTAGGTGGTCTGGGGCGGGTCCAACCCAGGTTGCGGCAGGATGGCGGCCGAGCGGACGGAGGGAGAAAATCCTTCGTCGGCGCCGAGATTGCCTTCCACCGCCGTCCAGCTTGTGCCCCCGTCCGTGCTGTAGAAGAGGCTCGTCACGCCGTAGTTGGAGAAGACGACCATCACCGAGTCGCTGCCGGTAGGGTCCACGGCGAGGCTGCTCACGTACCCGTCGGTGGGGAAGTTCGTCCCCGTCACGTCCGTCGGCGGGGTGGTGGGGGCCGTCGTGTCGGCGTGGGCCAGCCGCTTGAGGGTGCCCTCGCTCGTGCCGTAATACAGGACGTGCGCGTCGTTGTCGCTCGACACACCCAGAGCCGTGATGTTTTCCCCGGGGACCTGCGCCCCCGTCAGCTCGGTCCAGCCGCTGCTCGGACTATTCTCAAGATCGTTGTTGCGCCACAGGTTGCTGCCCGCCGGGTAGTACATCACGTCGGCGGCCGAGCGGTCGAGGGCGAAGGGATTAATGAAAAGCTGGTCGTTGGCGGACGACGGGGTGACCTCCACGAAGTCCTGAAAGATGCCATTCTCATCGTAGACCAGTCGGTACACGGGGCCGTTCTGCGTCGAGACGTACCGCGACGTGCTGTCGTCCGTCGCGTTGTTGGTAAGTGAGCAGTACCCCCCGTCGCCAGAAGCCAGTTGGCCCCACGGTTCGGAGACACTGCCGGACGTCGTACTCCAGGTTCCGTTGTCCTGCATGCCCCCCGCGATGAGCGTACGTTCAGTCAGTCCGTCGGGGTTTTGGAACTGGCAGACGGCATAAAACTGCGTGGTAAAGTATCCATTGTTGAGGTCGTTCCAGAGGACCGACCCGTCCCCCGCTTCGCCGGAGCTGCCGGCGCGGTTATCATCGGTGCGGTGGATGCCCCCGTCGCTGCCCACGTACATCACGTCGCCGTTCCCCGGTTCAAAGGCGAGCGCGTGCTGGTCGGGATGGTGCGGATCGCTTCCCGAGGGATTGTAGGCCCCAAATCCATTGTTGCTCGACGTGTAGCCCCCAATCCACGTGTTGCCGTCGGACGAGTCGGCCGACACGTCGAGCCGCCACAGATTGCGCCCGCCGACGTAGACGAGGGTGCTGTTCTCCGGATGCACCTCGGCGATGAGGTCGTAGCCGTCCTGCGAGTTGAACGTCCCGCTGGTGCCGCCTCGCTCGGGCAGGTACTCCGTCGAGTCGGTCCACGTGCCGGTGTCGCGGTCGTACATCCAGAGTTCGTGCCCGTTGGGGCCGGAGCCGGAGGCTTTCGTTAAGGCCCAGACCTCCTCCTCGTCCGACGGATTGACGGCAAGCACGGTTCGAGCGGCCGAAGACACAGGCCAGCCGCTCGGCGTGATGTCGGTCCAGCTTCCCTGGTCCCCCGTCGTCGACGTGAAGAGCCCACTTCGCTCCCCGCCGCTGCTAAGAGCGGCGTAGACGACGCCGTTGGAGGTGACTTCGACGTCGGTGAACAGCGCAAGATTGTTGAGCGGAGCGGTCGTGTCGCTCCGGAGCACGACCGACCAGTTGCTTCCGCCGTCCTCAGTGCGGTAGATCCGGCTGATGGTCGCGGCGTAGACCTCCGAGTCGGTGCCGTCCGATCCGTCGGTGGCCGCCGACGAGTCCACCTCGACGGCAAAGGTGAAGTCGAAAAACCCGAAGTCCAAGCCGGTGGCCGTACTGGAGAGCAGCGACCAGCTTTGCCCGCCGTCCTTCGACCTGTAAATTCCATCGCCGGCATAGGTGGCGTTGCCTCCCCCTGCCGAGTTGCCGATGAGCTCGCCGGTGCCGGCGAACCACACGTCTTGGCGCTCCGGTCGGGGGTCCTGGTCGAGGGCGCTCACACTGGGGCGCTGCTCGGGGCCGAAGGTGCGGGTCCACGAATTGCCGCCGTCCGTGGTGCGCCACATGCCCCCCGACACGCCCCCTGCGAGAAGGGTCTGATGGGTCGCGTCACTCACGTCGATTCCGAATGCACGCGACCGACCACCCACGTTGTTCGGACCGCGGGGCTGCCAGCTGTTGGCGCCTGCCTTCTGAAGGCGCTCGGGCATCTGCTCGGCAAACGCGAGCCCCTTCTTCCGGGCGTTCACGGGAATTTTTCCGGTCTCGGGATTGCGGAGGCGACGACGCTCATAGGTGCGCCGGGCGTCGGGGTCCTCCTCGGTGCCGCGGGTTGCCTCCTTCGTCATCTCCTCTACCGGGGGGCGTTCCGGCGCTGTCTCAGAACGGTCTGTCCCGGAGCGATCTCCGATGAGCCAGACGCCCCCCGCAATCGCGGCGACGACGAGCCCGAACGTGATGGCGCGCGTCAGCGTAGACACAGAGCATGGGGACCGTGCAGGCATGGGAGGGGGCGTGCTGTGTGAGGGGGTCGTGCTCTTCAGGCCGCTACAGTTCGGTGAGAAGCAAGACGCCAAGAATGCCCAGCAGGAACGGCAGTCTGCCTCCGGTACGGGGGACATCCTCCGGGGGAGCGGTCTTCTCGGAAGGCTCGCCGATCGCCTCCGGCTGGGGCGCCATTGGGGTCGGGCCGGAAGCGTCCTCGTGCGTCTTCATGCGCGACAGGGCCACGCCCCGCAGTGACTCCAGCGTCGCCATCGCCGGAATCTGATCGATGGGGAGCCGTCCCGACACGATGCGTCCGGCGACCGCCGCGTCCTTGAGCCCCAGCTCGTTCAGGTCGGCGCGCAACGGCCCAGCCTCGTTCGCCGCAATGGCGTCGATGGGGACGTGCCCGTCGGAGACGCGGGCGCCGGGGATGCTGGGCGAAAACGTGTCGCCCCCTCGTTGCTGGAAGGCCTGATGCTCGTGGTACAGCATCAGGAGGTCCAGGCCGGCCTTGGCAAGCGGGCCATCCTTCCCCGTCTCGTCGGGGCCGTGGAAGTCCTCCAGGGCTTCGGCCCGGATGCTATCGGCGGGCTGCTGGGCCGCGGCAGAGAACGGGAGCCCTGTCCCCGCCAGGAGAAGGACCAAACTCTCCAGGGCGACGGGCGTGGCGGCCGAAGCGCAGGTCATAGGATGAGGGATTTTTGGAAGAAAAGACCGCCGGTGTCATCGGAGGCGGGGCCGACGCCGAACAGGGCCGCGATGCCGCCGGTGAGGAGTGCGGCGCGAAGATGGATGGGGGCGTCCTGCGTGTGCGCACAGGAAAAAATTAATTTTTGGAAGAGTAATTATCACTGACCAAAGCGTCAAGTCGGCGCTTCCCCGCCTGTGATGCGGAAGCGCGTCGGCGTTTCGTCTCTCCGGTCGCGATGTTCCCCTCGTCCGCCGAATGACGATGCCAAAAATGGCGCTGCCGTCCCCAGCGTCACGCGAGCCGGTCGTTGAGGGCGCGGGCCCGCCGCCGGCTCATCGACAGCGGCGCGTCGCGCCCCTCCACGGAGACGTCGTGGGTTCGGTTGCCGGCCTGCTCGACGCGGGTCACGCGGTCCACGTTGACAATGGTAGAGCGGTGAATGCGGGCGAAGTGGGCGTCGGGCAGGCGGTCCGTCCAGGTGGAGAGCGTGGTGGAGGTGAGGGCTGTGGAGTCGTCTGCGAGGTGGAGCTCCGTGTAGTTTCCCGCCGCTTCGATGAAGACGATTTCGCGGATGCGGATGAAGCGGGGCCGGCGGCCCTCCTCGTAGAAGAACATGTCGTCGTAGCGGAAGGGGTCCGCGGCGTCCGGGTCGGGCTCGGTCTCGGGGAGGGTCGTCTCGGTGGCGCGGGTCCGCTGGAGGGCCTCGGCGAGGCGGCCCGGGTCGACGGGCTTGAGCAGGTAGTCGAGCGCGTTCACCTCGAAGGCGCGGATGGCGTACTCCTCGTAGGCGGTCACGAAGATCACCTGCACGGCCGTGTCGATCCGGTCGAGCAGGTCGAAGCCCGTCTCGCCCTGCATCTGCACGTCGAGCAGGATCACGTCGGGCGCCTCCGTGCGAATCTGCTCGGCGGCCGCGTCTACGCTGTCGGCCTCGCCCGCCGCCGCAACCCCCGCCACCTCGTCGAGGGCGCTGCGGAGGGCCTGCCGGGCCAGCCGCTCATCGTCGACGATAAGAACGTGAAGCGGATCAGGCATGGGAGTTGAAGGCGTCGGTGTCGATCTCGATGCGGGCCCGCACCCAGCCGTCCTCCTCGGTCAGGACGAGGTCGTGCTGCTCCGGGTACTGCGTCTGGAGGCGGGTGCGGACGTTGTCGAGGCCCGTGTCGGTGCCGTCTGGGCCGGGGGGCGAATCGCGCCAGTGGCCGGGGTTAGCCACCTCGATGGCAAGGGCCTCCTCCGTGCGGCGGGCGGTGACGCGAACGCGCAACGGCATCGGGCTCGTGTGCGGGCCGTGCTTCACCGCGTTCTCCACGAGTGGAAGCACCAGGAACGATGGCACCACCAGCCGCCCCGCCTCGGCGCCTAGGTCGACCTCGACCTGCAGGTCCCCCTCAAACCGAATCTTCTCGACGGCGAGGTAGTGCTCGGCGGCGTCGATTTCGTCACGCAGAGGCGCCTCAAGCTCCTCCCCGTCGAGCAGCGTGTAGCGGAGGAAGCCGGACAGCTCGCGCACCGCCGTCTTTACGCGCTGGGGATTCTCGTCGGCCAGGGCGCCGATGGTGTTGAGGGCGTTGAAGAAGAAGTGGGGATTGAGCTGGTAGCGCAGCATGCGCAACTGGGCGCGCTGCGCCGCCGCGTCGGCCTGAATCAGGCGCCGTTCCTTCTGCTGCTGCTCGTACCACTGGACCAGC
>PXSX01000117.1 GCA_003022655.1 Bacteroidetes bacterium QH_1_64_81
CCGGGCAAGGAGCCAACCCACAACGCCTGCGAGCAACGCGGAGACGGCAAGGAGGGAGAGCCACCAGGGCCAGGTCGAGGTCGCCTCCGCGTCGGGCGGCTCCAGCGGCACGGGCTTGGGCGAGCCGTAGAGCACCGACGGAGCCCAGAAGAAGGGGCTGGCCTCATTGGAGTGGGTCTCTAGATACGTGAGCTTGGCCTGGCGGAGGGCCCGATCCTTCGGGAGACCGTCCCGGAGGTTCCGGTAGAAATTCTCCGTGATCGCTGCGCTCGGCCGGTCGGCTGTGGGCCATAGGTTGGACACCGTGGATTCTGCGCCCATCGCCCGGAAGGCGTACTGCAGCCCTGCCATGCCTTCGCCCCCCCGCAGCGTACCGCGCGCCGTGCTACATCCACTGAGGACCGCGAGTGGAATGGTGCGCTCCTGCGACTGCAACTCGTGCAGAAACAGGGTGCCGTCCGAGGCCGAGTCGGGGCGGAGGAGAAAGGCATTCTGGAGCGGGGAGGCAGGATGAACGAAGGCGTGCGACGCTAGGTGGACGACCCCGGCCCGTCGACAGGCGGACGCGAACCTCGACTCCGTGGCGGCCTCGTCGAAGAACACCTCCGCATCGCCGACCTGTCGGCTCAAGACGTCCATCTCGGCCCGAACCCCCGGAAGGGGAGGAAGGGCAAAGGAGGAGTCTTCGGCCCCTCCGGGCAGGGTGGCACGGAGGGCCGACGGAATGGTGCGGAGCGTGTCGAATTTGGTGACCCCGAACGCCGCGAGGTCTGGGGCGAAGGTCGACGGCGAATAGGTGGTGCTCGACGTGTCGATCACCATGGAGGTCGTTAGTTCGAGCGTCGTCGGGTGCTGGTGGAGCACGAAGCGGGCCTGGCTGGGATCGTAGCGCCCTCCTGGCGTGGCCGTGGCCAGCATCGAGAACGGCACGTAAAACAGCGGCCCATCGGGGATGACGGTCAGGGGCTGATCGGGCGACAGGTGCTCGGCGATGGGGGCATACAGGCGGTCGTGCAGTTCGAGGAGTGGCCGGAGGTCGAAGTGCATCGCGTTACTGTGGTGCGGTTGGTCCTGCTGGGCAAACAGGGGAGAGATGGATGTCACCTGAGCCTGCACCGAATCCTGTGTGAGCCCGGAGAGCGAAACGGTACGGAGCGTGTCGGCCGTGAGGACGAAGGCCGCCGAACGGGGCACCCGGTCATAGACGGGCCAGGGGTCGTCGAGGAAGTAGGAGACGAGGGTCCGGTCCTGCCGGGCGAGAGCGTCGGAGATTTCGTCAATCGACGGGCGGGGGGGCATCGCGGAGTCGAGCTGCAGGATTTGCTGACGAGTCGTCATGAGGGCTGCTTCGCGGATGCGGAGGGCCGCTTCTTCCGCGTTGGAGAGAGTGCCCTTCCCGAGCTGTGTGCGCACGTCGGAGAGCGTGCGGCTGACGCTGTCGAGCCGGGCGCGGGCCGATGCTGGCATCTGGTTGGCGACCCGGGCCTGAGTTCTCAGATCCTGCAGGTGACGGGCACGGGACCGGTCGAGGGCAGTCAGGGCCTCGCGGGGCCGATCCTGCGCTAGGAGGGTGCGCACGAGACCGCGGTGCACGTCCCGCCACTGGGCAAAGGCCGTCGTCGACCACTGCGTAGCCGTCAGCGATTCGCGGTATTTTTCGATAACCGCCCCGCCCTGCCGATAGTACGATTCTGCCTGGGACCAGTCTTTTTGCTGCTCGTGTAGTCGACCGAGAGCCCGAAGGATGCGCCGCTGGTAGTCGAGGTCCCCGAGGTCCTCGGCCTGTCGGAGCGCCCGATTCAGGGTCCGGTCGGCCTGCATCCACCGGTCGGTTTGGATGTGGAGCACCCCGAGCTTGAGGAGGGCAAAGGTCTCGAGATCAACGTTGTTGTGGCTCCGAGCGTACTGACGGATCTCTCTGTTCAACCGGTAGGCATCTTCGAAGGCCCCCAGGTAACCGAGACTTTCGGACAAACGCATTGAGACCTGGGCATATCGCTTCGAACCCGCTTCGGCGATCGCTCGGCCTTGCCGGGCCAGTTTGCGGGCTCGCTCCAAGACTGCATGATCAAACTCTGTATTGAGCGTTTTCTCAAGAAGAAGATCGGCTTGATAGGCCAGCAGACGAGCCCTCTGCGAAGCGTGGCCTTCTGTTTTCAGGTTGTGCTCTCGGAAAAGTTGCTCGGCACGCTGGAAATAGTGGTGAGCTGATGAGTAATCCTGAGTGCGCTGATGCAGGACGCCGACATCCAAAAGGTATTTAATCCGCTGGCTTGTTTCCTCTTCCGGGGTTTTCTGAAGAGCCATGAGATAGTGGTTGAGGGCGGCGGAGAGATTCCCAAGCAGAGAGTGCAGGTACCCATGGTCTTGATGGAGGACTGGGGGCCATCCCGTTCGGGCGGCCTCCGTGGAAGGAAGAGAGGGGGCGGAGGCGAGGTACGAGTAGCTCTCCTCGAACACCTCATGGGCCTTATCGAACCGTCGCAGGGCGGCGAGAAGGGCCGTCTCTGCGTGGTACGTCCGCACGATGTTTCCCAGGTACGGACGCTCGATCGTCGAGGGATCGAGGTCCAGGAAGCAAGCTCGAGCCTGCCGGACCTGAGAGAGTGAGGCGCGAAGGCTATCCGGGGACACGGGCGGGGTCGCAGTCCACATCTCGGGGATATCGTTGCTCCAGTCGATAGGGGGAGGAGACTGGACCGGCGCCTGGGCCAGACACGTGTCGAGGGAGTCGGAAGAACTGGCCACCGGAGCGATAAGGAGGATGCTTAAGAGGAACGCCTGGGAAAATCACGGGCCTCACCTGTATCATTCTTTCACCATCAGTCATCAGGTCATGATGAACGCAAGCAGAATGAATCCGACATATTTCTCGTCGTCAATGGCCAGTGAAGTTTCTGGAGGGGGTGGAGGTCCTTCTCCTTCCGGAGGGAACGGTGGGGGCGGTTCCGGAGGAAACGGGGACGGTGACGACTCCGTGGAGTAGGGGGAGCGCGGTGGGGAGGACTCCTCTCAATCGTTAATTATAGGGATGCGTCCCCAAGTTGTCGAACGGGGGGGCGAGGTCACGTGCGTAGAGCGACGCCGCACACGTGCACGGCCCGGAGCACTGGGGACAGTTCGGTCGCGGATCCGTGTTGAGATAGTACTCGTCGACGGTCACCAGACACGTAAAGCCAAACTTTTCGAAGAGGAGGCGGCTGTCAACGGGATGGCGAGGCCGATGCCACGCGATTCCGAAGGCTCGGTCTATGTCTCGATTGGCGAGCACCTCCAGACGCCGTTCGTAGAACGCCGAGCCGATGCCCCGGCCCTCCCAGTCGGCGTGTACGCACGAGAGGTGGAAGATACCGTTTGCGTCGGCGAGCGGCAGATGCAGATCGAGCACGTCGAGCCCAAGATACTGGCGCGTGTACGCACGGTCCCCCACGTCGAGGAAGGACAGCCCGACGAGTTCGTCGTCCGAGGCGGCGACGGCCACGAGCCCGACGGCCGAGTGCGTCGGATTCAGGGCCGCCTCCATCCAGTTCTTCTGTGTAGACGGGTCGCCCCCGAACCGATCGTCCCAGAGCTGTTGCACTGCGGGGGCATCAGGCCGCCTGAGGGGGCGGAGCGAGACCGTTTCCGGGAGAGGCATGGACACGTGAAGACTTGCGTGTGCTGCCGACGAACGAAGGGCCTCGGTCGCCGTAATGGGTAGATACTCGGTCCCGACGGCATCCCGATAGCCGTCGGGACTGTATCCAGATCTTCCAGGTGGCGATTGCCCCGCTCATGATCCTCCACACCCTTCGCCTCCGGTCGTTCCGCTCCCACGCGGAGAGCGAACTCGACCTTGCCCCGTCGATCAACCTGCTCTACGGGCCCAATGGGGCGGGCAAGACGAACGTGCTTGAGGCGGTCCATTACTTGTGCCTCACCAAGAGCTTCACGGCCACACGCGACCGGTACGCCGTGCGGAAGGGGGCGCCCTACTTCGAGGTGGAGGGCACCATCGCGCACGTGCGGGAAGAGCCCGTGACTGTGCGGCTAGCGTACGTGCCGGGCGAGGGCAAGAAGATCTTCGTCAACGGCGTAGAGCTCGACCGGCTGGCCGACATCGTGGGCACGCTGCCGGTCGTAGTGTTCTCGCCGGAGGACTACGACCTGACGGCCGGGGGGCCCAGCGAGCGACGCCGGTTCGTCAACAACATCCTCAGCCAGGCGCGCCCCGTCTACATGGACGACCTGATGACGTACCGGCGGGCGCGCCGCCAGCGAAACGAGGTGCTGCGCGACTACAGGACGCGTCCGGATCCGCCTCCGACTGAGCTTCTGGAGCCCTGGACGGAAAAGCTCGTCACGCTGGGCAGTCGCATCGTGCACCGTCGCCAGCAATTCCTTCAGGACTTCGGCGACGACCTCGAAGAGGCGTACCGGCGCATCGAAGCGGTGGCCGAGCGCCCCACCCTCGAGTACGACACCTTCGCCGACCTCGACCCCGACGCCCCTCCCGGCGACGTGGCCGATGCCTTCCGCGCGGCCCTCGACCGGAAGAGGGATCAGGAGCGGGACCGCGGCACCACCCTCGCGGGCCCGCAGCGCGACGAGCTCATCTTTCGGCTCGACGACCTGGAGGTGCGTCGCTACGGCTCGCAGGGACAACACCGCACCTTTGCGATGGCGCTGAAGCTGGCGCAGTATTTTTACCTGCAGGCCCGGAGCGACACCGAGCCCCTGCTGCTGCTCGACGACGCGTTCGGCAAGCTCGACGCGGACCGGACCAAGGTCTTCCTCGACCTCCTTCGGTCCGACGCCGTCGGGCAGAGCCTCATCACGGCCACGCGCCGCGGCCCGTTCGAGGCGACGCTCGGCGCCGATCCCGACGCCCATCGCACATTCCGGGTGCGCCGCGTGAGCGGAGCGGCCGAGGTGACCCCGGAGCGGCCGAGCAGTGCCGCCGGCGAACCCGGCGAGGCCGTGACGGCCCCCGAAGCGGCGATGACCGATCCATCTAGCCCGACCGCTCCTCAAAACTGAGACCGGGCGCCGATCCGTTTTTTCGTGTAATCGTTCATACTGCCCTTGTCGCAATGAGATCGCCCTCCACAACACGCCGTGCTGCTTACCGACGAGTGGGGCTCTGGGCCCTTGTGCCCGCGCTCCTTCTTCTCACAGTGTCCACCGGCTGCGTCTCGACGGGCCTCAACCCGGTGAGCGGCAACACACGGGCCTACGGGTACTCGTGGGCGGAGGAGGTAAAGCTCGGCAAGAAGGCGGACAAGCAGATCCAGAATCAGTATGGGGTATACGAGGACGAGGAGCTGCAGCAGTATGTCGACGAGGTCGCACAGGAGGTGCTAGCGGAGAGTCACATCCGGCGCCCCGAAACGCCCCAGAAGTTTCGGGAGACGGAATTTCATTTCCGCGTTCTCGACAGTCCCGTCATCAACGCCTTTGCGCTGCCCGGTGGGTATGTCTACGTGACGCGTGGCCTCCTCGCCCACCTCAACAACGAGGCGCAGCTGGCCGTCGTGCTGGGCCACGAGATCGGTCACGTCGAGGCCCGTCACGCGTCGCAGCAAGCGGGTCGGCAGAAGCTCACGCAGGGACTCCTCATTGGGGGCGCCGTGCTCGGACAAGCCACCCTCGGGGGAAACGTAGGACGGCAGGTTCTGAATATCGGGGGCACCGCCGCGCAGCTCCTCTCGCTCAGCTACAGCCGCGACAACGAGCGCGAGTCCGACCGGCTCGGGGTTGAGTATGCCGTTCGGGCCGGATACGAGGCCGCCGAAGGGGCCGAGTTCTTCGAATCGCTGGAGCGGGTGCAGGAGCAGAGCGACCAATCGATCCCGACCTGGCAGTCCACCCACCCCGATCCAGGGGCGCGCAAGCAGACGATTCCGAAGCTCGCGCAGAAGTGGAAGACCAAAGTGGAGCAGCCCGCGACTGCGATGAACCAGGAGGCGTACTACGCGTCTCTCACAAACGTCGTGCTGGGCAAAAATCCGCGTCAAGGGTTCACTGAGGAAGGAGTCTTTTACCATCCCGAGCTTGCCTTTCGCTTCTCCGTTCCTCGTCGGTGGACCGTGCAAAACCAGCGCCGGCAGGTGGCCATCGTACACCCCGATCAGGCGGCGTACATGGTCTTTCGCTTTTCCGAATCCGACACGCCGGAGGCCGCGGCGCGCGAGTTTGCGGGGCAGGACGGCGTTACGGTCCGTGAGCGGCGGCGCGCCCCCGTGAATGGGAACGACGCGCAGCGGGTAGTCGCCCAGGCCCAAACGCAACAGGGAGAGACGGTCCGGCTGCTGACCTACTTCATTGCTTACGGCGACCACGTTTACGAATTTCAAGGCCTCACGACCGCCGATCGGTACGACAAGTACCGGCGTGACTTCGAGGAATCGATGACGAGCTTCGCCCGCCTCGCCGATTCAGAAAAGCTCAACGTCCAACCCACCCGCCTTGCGATTCGGTCGGCCGGGCGCCGGGCGCCTTTTCGCACGTTTGTCGACGAGAGGGCGTTGCCAGGCGAGATGACGAGAGCCGACCTCGCCATCATCAACCAACTCGCGCTGAGCGAGACCGTAACGCCGGGTCGTCCCCTAAAACTTCCAGACTGATCGGTTGGGAACGTTTGAGGAGCCGAGAAGGGCGCGGCATGATTCTCTATTGCCGACGGGCACGATGTGGATCCTCCTCATCTTCCGTGGGCGGAATCACGCGGCCCTCGCCGCCGACGACCATCTGGCCGTCCCGGTAGATGTAGGTGCGAACCTTGACGTGTTTGTTCTCCTCGATTTTCTCCGAGACCTTGATCTGGACGCGGACCTCCGAGCCGACGGGGACCGGACGCAAGAACCGGCACGAAATGCCGACGGCGATGCTTCCGTGGCCCGGAAAGTCGCGGCCCAGAACCTTCGAAATCAGACCCAGGAGGAGCACCCCGTGGACGACGGGGCGCCCGAATCGCGAATGCTCTTCCGCGTAGTCGGGATCCACGTGGACGGGATTGTCATCACCAGTGATCTCAGCGAACATCTTCACGTCCTCCGCGGTGACCACCCGCGTCCATTCGTGGGAGTCGCCAATGTCAATCGATTCGTACGTGTTGGCCATGAGCAGCAAGTTATTGCGGATATGGGTGTCGCGAGGCAGGAATGAAACGGGTCTCGCTACCAAGTTAGGAAGAAATAAGGGGAAAACCTACTGCCAGGCAAGAGGGGCACACGGAAGCGACAGTAAGCATCCGTCCAACGATTTTCTCGCTGTCTTGATCGCAAGAGAGCGTACTTGAGCGGGAGCACTGCGTTACTCCTCAGTACATGACAAAAGTCGGTCGATCCTTCAAATTCTTGGCGGATGCTCCAAAGCAGGGTCGCTCACCGGTCTGATACCGACCCCGCTACAAACGCCGAAGGACTGCGGAGCACCGACAGACATCGGAAAAATGCCTGATCCTGCGGCTCCAGCGTAGACAGAATGTTCTGCAGCCGGTCCAGCCCGTACCGGAATAAGCTCCGCTCTTTTCGCCCGTGGGACTTGGTCGTGGGAGGTCCCTCTCGGGCAGCCCGCTCCTCTCCAACCAGACGGGTCCACCCGAACGCCAGAGCTAGCAAGCCAACCAAGTTCTCAACTTTGCCCGGCTCGGTCACACGGGTCTCTTCAAGATCGAACCCCCGAGACTTCAGGGCCGCAAACAGGGTTTCGATGTCCCACCGCTGTTCGTACAGCTCCGTAGCTTCGGCCGGATCGACGTTCGAAGTAGCCAAGATGAGGAACGGGTCGTCGGAGTCTTCGTCCCCGATTCGCCGGATTACAATCCTTACAGGAACCAGCACT
>PXSX01000118.1 GCA_003022655.1 Bacteroidetes bacterium QH_1_64_81
CACGAGAAACGCGCCCTCTACCGAGAAGCTGGAGCTGAGGAGGTATGGATCGTGACCGAAGAGGGAGAGGTCCGGTTCTTCAAAGAGGAAGAGATGGAAGAGTCGGAGCTCGCTTCCGATTTTCCAGATCACCTGTAAGACCCATGCCCATCGACACGCTCAAGGCCGCCCGGCGCCTGCAGGAGGACGGCACGTTTAGCCCCGAGCAGGTCGAACGTATCGCCGAGACCTTGTCGGAGATGGATGTCGCCTCTGCGACGAAGGAGGACCTGAATGACCTCGAAGAACGTCCCAGCTCGCTCTCACCGGATCCCCTCACTCCAGCTGCTCGCGGAGCTGGACGAGGAACGAGCGGAGGGCCTTGAGGTCGTCCTCAATCTCTGCCTGAACCTCTGCCGTCCGTTCATCCCGTTCGATGGCCTGTCGTGCGCCCTCAATCGTGTACTTCTCGTCCTTCAGCAGGTGGCGGATGCGCTCGACGATCTGAATGTCCTCGTCCGTGTAGACCCGGCGGCCCGACCGGTTCTTTCGGGGCGTCAGCACGTCAAACTCCTCCTCCCAGTACCGCAGGACGTGCGGCTCCTGCCCAATTTTCTCACTGACCTCCCCGATGGAGTAGTAGAGCTTCTCAATCTCGTCTTCGGGCATGGGCTCAGGTGCAAGGCACAAAGGAGTTGGGCGAGAAGGTCGTTTTTCCGTACGGTCCGGCGCCCATCCCGTTCAACCACCCACGACACTCCGGGAAGACCTCTTCCCCCCTCTCTCCCACTCCCACTCTCCCATGCACGCTTCCCTCACGCCCCCACGAGCTCAAAGGTGGAGCCGACAGACGGGTCCTTCTCCACCTCGATGCGGACGGGAAAGGCCCGCTTGAGGCGTTCAAGGTGGGTAATGACGAGGATCCTGGCAAAGTCCTCGCGGATGGCTTGGATGGCTTCGACCAGCCGTTCGATGCCTGTCTCATCCTGCGTGCCGAAGCCCACGAAGGGCAAAGTTGACGCGGAAGCTCTCCCCGCCCGAGTAGGTCTCGTAGGGCCGCGGCACGCCGTGCTCGTCGGTGATGATGATCTCGAGAGTCTCCTTCGTGCCTCCGCTTTTTTTCTCCTTCAGGGTCTCCAGCCGCACGTGCATTCGCCCGTCCGTAAGCCGGTCGAGGATGCGATTGGCCCGCTCCTCGATGTCGGGGAGCGTCTCCTCGATGATAAGAGATGGGATGCCGTGCTTGCCGAAGGCCGCGCGGAGGTGCTTGTACCGCTGCCGCGCCGCGGCGGCCTCCTCCCGCTTCTCCTTCGCCTCGTCGAGGGCCTCACGATCGGTCTCGGCCTGCTCCAGCCGGGCATCCAGCTTCCCAAGGCGCTGTTGTAGATCGCTGAGCGTCTTCTCTTCCGCCTGCACGCGCTCGGACACGACCTCTTGCTCCTCAATCAGCTCCGCCTTTCCCTCCAGGTCGGATTCCAGCTCGGCGTGCTTGTCCTCCAACTCGGCCTTCTCCTCTCGTGCATCCGCGAGTCGGTCTTGGATGCGGGCCCGCTGTTCGCGCCAGTCCTTCCGGTTTTGCTTTGCATTTTGGAGGGCATTGTAGCGGTCGGGCGCGTCGCTCAGCTCCTGGAGGCGTTCCCGCACCTCCTGGAGGCGGTCGGGGTCGAACGCCAGTTCGTCGAGGCGGTCGCGGACGGATTCAATCTCCTCCTGCACCCCTTCGGCCACCGTCCCGTCTTCCAGGGCAGACCGGAGCTTCTCGATCTCGTTGTTGTGCTCTTCAATCTTTCGGGCCACTTCGTCGCGGCGCGCGGCTGCCGTCTCGATGTCTTGCAGCCGGTCCGTGTAGCGGTCCAGTTGGCTCGCTCGATTTTGGAGGGCCTCGAAGGCGTCAGGGTCGAACGCCAGGGCGGCAAGCTGCTGCTTGCACGCCTGCCACTGGCGGCGCGCAGACGGGGCGAAGGTGCCTGACTCCAGACGACTCGTGAGCTCCTCGGCTCTTTCCTTGTGGGCCGCGAGGGACTCGGCGGTGTCCTCCA
>PXSX01000119.1:0-1193 GCA_003022655.1 Bacteroidetes bacterium QH_1_64_81
GGCCAGTAATGTCGGAAGCAGGAGATGTATCGCCCGGCCCTGGGGAGCCCTATTACGGCTTTGTTGCACGATGAGCAGGTCTTGAGCGGTCAGAAAGCAATGTCTCGTTAAACCTTGACTCAACCTGCTGCCCTACGGCTTGACGCGCCCGACGCCACTTCGTCTTTTGAGGGGCGGACGTACTCACTTATCCGTCTAATCAACACGCCTGATTCATTCCTATGTACGAACTCACGATTCAGGGTGCCGGCACCTTCGAGGTTGAAGAAGGCAGTCGGCTCGTTCGAGCCATCGAACAGTGTGGCGTCGAGCTTGGTCATCGCTGCGGGGGGAACGCGCAGTGTACAACCTGCCGCGTTGAATTCGAAGCGGGGGAGCCTCAGGTCATGACCGAGGCCGAGTACGAAAAGCTCACCGACATCGGTCAGTACGGAGACATCCGCCTCTCTTGCCAGATCGTAGTCGACCGCGACATGACCGTGAAACCGCTCATGACCGTCGAGGATCAGGGATGGGACGACGCGGGTCCGGAGCCGGCGATTACGGTGGAACCGGCCCCCGAGTGGTCCCCCATTGAAGCGCTGGAGAACAGGTGATTCTCCTGCGGTGGCGGGCCGGGGGGACTCTCAAGGAGGCCTCCTGCTTCACCCATCGGCCCAGTGGACTCGCCGGACTCCACCGTTCGGCGTCGCGGAAGAAGGAAGCATCCCCCAGGCGTAAGCCAAAGGACAGTCAGGAGCCCTCGGACTCCGACTCTGCGCCCGTCTCCTTCTCGCCGTTCCCGTCATGTTTGGGCCCGTGCTCGTCGTAATCGTTGACATGAAAGCCCTCGCCCTTAAAGATCACGCCGGGATTGTCGGTAATAATCCGCTCTACGTCCTGCCCCGTTTCTGGGCACGTGTCGAGGGGGTCTTCTGTGATGCGCTGCTTCACCTCGAAGGTGCTTCCATCTTCGCGGCGGTATACGTAGGTCGGCATAGGCGCGGTGTGTCCGTGTTCGTAAGAGGAAACTGTGTGGAACGAAAGGATACTATTCGCTGCCAACCTGCTCTGAACGAGCAGACGGCCCTGCATAGAATCGCAGGGCCTTTTTGTTTCCGAAGTCATGGACCCGCCTGAGGAAAATACAAGGATCTACGCATTCTGCTTAGACAGGGAGGAAGGTCACCGGCAGTAGTGGCAAGGAACAGATG
>PXSX01000119.1:1217-3003 GCA_003022655.1 Bacteroidetes bacterium QH_1_64_81
CTGATCGACGGTCCGGTAGTTCAGTTGGTTTAGAATGCTGCCCTGTCACGGCAGAGGTCGCGGGTTCGAGTCCCGTCCGGACCGCCATGCCCCCGGCCCGAATGCACTCGGGAACGGGGGCTTTCGTCGTTATGGGGGTCTAGGCAAACGTTCCGTCCCGGCTGTACGCGACCGGTGCCCGTCGTACGAGCCGTGTACCCCTGTAAGCCGTTTGGAGATTGGGTCCAGCGACGAGGTCCTCCCCCGACGCTCATCACCTCCTCGCTCATTCCGGCGTAGGATGTCCTCATTCTCCCTGTCATCGCCTACGACTACAATCTCGCCGCTGGGATGGATTGGCATTGGGGCGATCCTGGGGGCTTCAGCGCTCGCCGTGGCGGCGGCGCTTTGGAAGCTGCTGGCAATCGGGGGAACCGCATTTGTCGCAATGGCGGGTGGGGCCTGGCTGGGCGCTCGTTCGCGCGGTGTCGGGGCGGCGGGGCGTGAAGCCCAGGCCCGGCGACTCGCCTGGGGATACGGTCTGTCGAGCGGGGCCATGATCACCAGCACGGGCGCCTTCCTCATTCCGAGTGCTATCGGCCACCACGCTGCCGTCGGGGGATTCGGGATCGCAGCCGGTGTCCCCTGGCGGCCGGCGTCGTGATTGGGGCCGTGTACGCGACGATGCCGGCGCTGGGCCCGGCGCTGGGCCTCGCCATCGTGTCTCACAAGGCCCCGGCGGGCTACGCGGCGGCGCGTCGCCTCTACCGGGCCGGGCGCCCCCCGTCGGTCCTCCTGGTTCCGGCGGCGGCGGTGGCGGCGACGGCCGTCCCGGTGGGACTGCTATCTCCGCCGAACAGCGACATCCTACATGCTCTGGTGTTCGGCGTTGCTACCGGCGTCTTCCTACACGTGGCCCTCGACTTCCTCCCGCGGTGCGAGATTGGTGGGGAAGTATCCGAGGCTGCGGGGCTCGCCGAGGCGGACACGTCCGCCGACGAGTTTGACGAGAAGCATCATCTGCTCGATCGTCTCCGTCTTCACGCCGTGTCGAGTGCACTGCTGGGCGGGCTGATTGTGTTTGCGGCGTGGTGGGGACTGCATGCCTGATTCGTTGT
The DNA here is from genome assembly GCA_003022655.1 of Bacteroidetes bacterium QH_1_64_81. The sequence continues at coordinate 2,315 of PXSX01000119.1, forward strand.
CCTGCTGCAGGACGTGAGCAAAGCACTGTTCGACCTGGATTCAGTCGATCCTTTGCGCCGCAGGCGAGTGTCTGGCGCTCCTTCGGTAATCACCGTCACGTTGGGGCTCGGGTCGCAGGACGATTGCATGTTAAAATCCGACCCGGACCTCTGGAGAGGCTCCGTTGCCTCTGATCGACGGATGGAGGCGCAAACAGACCCCCATCGTTAAGATGCGATTGCCGTGGCCTCGGGTCGTTGACAGAAAAATGCATTCTATGTATCCTTATTAAACCTGTTTGGCGGATGGATACGTAGCCGACACGAGCGAAGCGACTGACGAGCTGTGCGAGTAAACACAGTGGGCGAAGTGCAGAACGGTGCCCAAGCGACCCCTGTAGTGGGGGCCGAGCGAGAGCGAGGTCATGCCCCTGGTGAACTACCGGGGGAGTGAAGAAGTCGTTCTGCATGAGATCCACGAAGTCACAGGCCGTAGACAGTCCGCCAAACAGGTTCTACTGTCCATCATCTCTGCAATCCCTGCAAAACGGCGGTGCTTGCCAGAGTGCAGGGCCCACTCACGCTGCCCCACATCACCCTACCATTCGTCCCTCCATGCTTCGATTTGGCCCGTGCCTATCGTCCTCATTCGTACTTCTCCTCGGTCTCTTACTCCTCGTTGGCTGTGGCAATGGAGAAGACGGGGGAGA
>PXSX01000120.1 GCA_003022655.1 Bacteroidetes bacterium QH_1_64_81
ACGTCGACGTAGTGCTGGCCGTTCTCTTCTGCACGGTCGGCGCGGCGAAGGGTGTCTTTGTAGTTGGAGTTGCCGCCGTCCACGACGATGTCGCCCTCGCCCAGCAGTGGGAGCAGGTCGTCGAGGGTCGCGTCAACGGGATCCCCCGCGGGCACCATCATCCAGCAGACGCGGGGCGGCTCCAGTTCGTCGACGAGGTCGTCGAGGGCGGCCGCCCCTGTCGCGCCGTCGTCCTCAAGTTCCTGCACGGCGCTCTCGTCGAGGTCGAAGCCGACGACCTCATGCCCGTCGCGCACGAGGCGGCGGCTCATGTTGGCGCCCATCTTGCCGAGTCCAATCATTCCGAGTTGCATGGTGGGATGTGCTGTTCGGTTGGAAGAATTGAGGTGGGCCGGGGTGTTGTCATGCCAGCGGCCTCAGAAACGTGTTGCGTAGTGCGTCTCGTGTAAGAGGCTAGACGACCACCTTGCTCCAGAGAGTATGCAATACGAAATACGCAATACGAACAATCACTGCGCCTCAATTGCCTCGACGACCCGCCCAAGCTCTGAGGAATCGACACGCACTCGAAGAACCGTGCGATCCGCCTCCTGGAGCGCCTGGTAGTCGCCCGTGGCCTGGGCGGCGATGAGCTCTTTGAAGGTGTAGTCAGTCTCCGGCACGGGGACCTCGCTGCTCGGCGTGTCCACGAGCTGCAGGAAGAGGCCGTTGGGCGGGCCGCCCTTGTGCAGCTGGCCGGTGGAGTGCAGGTCGTGTCGTCGGCGTCGCCCAGCCAGTCGCCGAGGGCCTGCTCAAGGGGCCCCGTGCCGTCGGCGGAGATGGTGCGCGTCTCGCCGTCGGTCCCTCCCGACGACTGTCGGGACTGCATGGCCTCGCGGGCAAGCCGCTTCGCAGCCTCCACGTTTGGCTGGTTGAAGGGATGGATGCCCAGCACGGCTCCAGCGGCGGCGACGCCCATCTCCCACCGGTACATCTCGCGGGCGAGGTCGTACCGGTCGTTGAGCCGGATGCTGATGACGGGATGCCCGGCCTCGTCGAGGGCGTCAAGCGTTCCAATTGTGGCCCGGTCCTGTTCGCCGTGGAGGTAGAGGTAGACAAAGGCGCGGTCGTCGCCGTAGTGGTCGGGATCGGCAAGCGGCTCGTCGGCGACGGGGACGATGCCAGTGTCGTCCTTGCCGGTGCTCTCGGCGATGAGCTGTTCCTGCCACGCGGGGAGGGAGTCCAGCGTGGGAGAGGTGACGAACGTGATTTTGTCGCGCCCCGCTTCGGCCAGCTCGCCCAGCGCCGCGCCCAGCTCGAGCCCGGAATTGTTCGGCGCCTCCACGCAGAAGTCGGACCCCGCCTCGGTGGACCACGCCCGGTCGAGGAGCTGCTGCAGGTCGATGCCCATGAGGGCCGCCGGCACGAGGCCGAAGGGCGTGAGCGCCGAGTAGCGCCCGCCCACGTCGGGGGGGGCGAGGAAGACGGCGCGGAAGTCCCGCTCCCGCCCCAGCTCCTCCAGGTTCGAGCCCGGATCGGTGTTGGCCACGAAGTGGTCGCCCGGCGTGTCGGTCACGTCGCTCACCCGGTCCCAGAAGTAGCGGAAGAAGGAGAGCGTCTCGGTGGTGGTGCCCGACTTGCTGGCGACGACGAAGAGCGTGCGGGCGAGATTCAGGCCGTCGGCGAGGGCCGTGACGGCGTCCGGATGTGTGCTGTCAAGCACCGTGAGCTCCGGATAGCCGTCCGCCGCCTCGAACACCGAGCTGAACACGTCCGGGGCGAGGCTGGAGCCGCCCATGCCCAGCACCACTACGTCGTCGAAGTCGGCATGCACGTCGTCGGCGAACGCCGTAATCTCCTCGGCCTGCTCCTGCATCGAGTCGGGCAGGCCGAGCCACCCAAGGCGGTTGGTGATCTCGGGCGTGTCCTCGTCGGCCCAGAGCGTGGGGTCGTGACGCCACATTCGACATGCAAAGTCGGTCTCGCGCCAGGTGTCCAGCCGCTCCGCCACGCGATCCTCAACGTCGTGGAGGTGAAAGGAGACGGGGTCGGGCTTCTGGCCGCGAATATCCTCGCGCTTCTGTTCGAGGGTCTCCATCAGGGCATCGAACGGGTTCGCAAACTTCTCCACGCCCCGAGCCTGGAGCGTTTCGGTCACGTCGTCGAGGTCGATGCCTGCCTCGTCGAGCCGCGCGAGCACCTCTTCGGCGCGGTCAAGGTCGGACGCTACGGTCTGTCCCGCTACGGTGCCGTGGTCGCGGAACGCGTCGAGCGTGTGGGGCGGAATGGTGTTGACCGTCTCCGTGCCGATGAGCGACTCCACGTACAGCACGTCCGAGCGGGCCGGGTCCTTGGTGCTGGTGGAGGCCCAGAGCGGACGCTGCACGAAGGCGCCCTGCTCGCGCAGGTCGGCAAACGCGTCGCCGTGAAAGATCTTGCGGAAGCGCTGGTAGGCCCTCTTGGCGTTGGCGATGGCCACGTCGCTGCCGTCGAAGTCGACCTCGTCGGTCAGGCCTCGTTCGTCGAGCCGGTTGTCGACCTCCCGCGCCACGCGGCTCACGAAGAAGGAGGCCACCGAGACAATGCCGCTCGGATCGTCGGCCCGGCGGAGGCCGTCGAGGTAGGCCTGGGCCACCTTCTCGTAATGGTCGAGCGAGAACATGAGGGTGACGTTGACATTGATCCCCTCGCTCAGCAGCTGCTCGATGGCAGGGATGCCCGCGTCGGTGGCCGGCACCTTGATCATGAGGTTGGGCCGGTTCACGGCGTCCCAAAGACGGCGCGCCTCCTCAATGGTGCCTTCCGTGTCGTGGGCGAGATGGGGGGAGACCTCCAGGCTCACCACGCCGTCGACTCCCGTCTTGTCGTAGACCGGACGCAGAATGTCGGCGGCACGGCGGATGTCCTCGATGGCCAAGCGCTCGTAGATTTCACTGGGCTCCATCGACGGATCCTCGCCGAGGAAGGCGGCAACGGCGTCGTCGTACTCGTCGCTCCCGCCAATGGCCTTCTGGAAGATGGCGGGGTTGGAGGTGAGGCCGCGGAGGGCGTCCTCCTCGATGAGCCGGTCGAGCTGGCCGCTCGTCATGAGGCTGCGGCGGATGTAGTCGAGCCAGAGGGACTGGCCCTCATCGCGGGCGGCAAGAGTCGGAGCTTGAGCAGTCTGGGTCGTGGACATGTCGGCTGTGTAGATTGGTGGAGGTGTTGAGGCGTCCCGGGGGCCGAAGGTCATGCCTGTGGTGCGGGACGCCTGTACGCATTGTTGGATTCTAGGCTGTGGTTGCACGCCCGGAGGCTGGTTCGGGGACCTCGCGGATAGCGTCGACGATGCGGTCGACGGTGAAGCCGAGCTCTTCGTAGACCTCCTCCCCAGGCCCCGAGAGGCCGAAGCGGTCGAGCCCGATCACGGCCCCGTCGTCGCCGACGAGGGGGTGCCAGCCGCGCGTCGTTCCGGCCTCCACGGCCCCCACCGGTGCGTCCGGCGGCAGTGCGTCGCGACGATACGACTCGGGTCGGGCTTTGAGCCGCTCCATCGACGGCACCCTGAGAGCCTTCGGGACGCGTGCGGCCACGTTCCCATCGTCTAGTGATCTGAGCCTGGTGGCACCGAAGACAACGTCCAGCGCGCGGTTGAGGTCCTCCAGCACGTGCGCCCCACGCTCGACGGTCCACCTGACTGCGTCGTGGAGTCTGCGCTATCGTATTGGGAGAGCGCGAGGGGGCAATAGGACTCTCGGCTTTAGCTGGGGGAGTGTCGAGTCTCACCCGATGCGCCGACCCGAGACGCGTGCTGCTCTACGCCGTCGAGGCGGCGGGCTCGGTCGTGCCGGTCTCGTGCTCTTGAATCCGCGTCAGGGATGCCTCCAGCGTGTCGCGGTGGATGACCTCGCCGGTATTGGGCTGCACCTGCCCGAACTCCAGCACGCCAGTCGGGCACGTCTCCACGCACGCCGAGCACCGGACGCACTGCGGGTCGTTCATCGGCTCGCCCTTCTGCGCGAACGACATCACGTCGATGCCCTGGTGGCACACGCTCGTGCACTCGTTGCAGGAGATGCATTTCTTCTTGTCGGCCAGGATGCGAAAGCGGCTGAAGCGGGCGTAGATGTGCATGAGCGCCGCCAGGGGGCAGAAGAAGCGGCACCAGAAGCGCCCGCTGAGCCAAAAGTATACGCCGAACGCGATCATGCCCGCGAGGAGCACATCGACGAACCAGGCGTAGTTGAGAAACGGAACGCCGAAGGCCCGTCCGAAGAGGACGGCGTCGTACGTCGTTTCGGCCCATCCGCCCGGCCAGATCCAACTGATGATGCGCAGGCCGAGCAGCACGAACGCCACGACCATGATGATCTGCCCGGCGAAGTTGAGCTTGTTCCAGCCCTCGCCGTGGGGCATGGTGTCGCGGTATTCGTCCCCCAGCGTTTCGGCGAGGGCCCCACAGGAGCAGATCCACCCGCAATAGGCCCCCTTGCCCCAGAAATAAATCATACCGGGAATGAGAACGAACGTCTGCACGAAGCAGATCCCGAGCCACCACCAGAGGGGATCCTGCGTGAACACGTTGTAGACCATCAGCGGCCAGGCCAGAATAAAGCCGTAAGCCCGCCAGTACTCCCGGCCGTGGGCGGCCCACTCGCTGGTAGGGAAGAGGCCGTTGAGCATCGCTTCGGGAAGCAGGCCGTTGCCTCCCAGGTAGGGCAGGATGATCTCGGGCAGGAGGAAGAGCGGCACCACCTGAATGGCCGCGAGCGTGATGGTCTGCCACCGAATGTAGGGGGTTTTGCGCCGCACGATCCGGCGGTAGCCGAAGATGACCACGATGGCCGAATACGCGAACGTGTAGTAGAAGGAGGGCGACTGCATCGAAGTGAGCGTCACGCCCGCCAGACTGTGGGGCGCCACTCCGGAGACGACGTCCCCGAGCCGGAAGGGAAACGCATTGGCCGACTGGGCGACCTGGTAGAGCCACCCACCGCTCTCTTTCCAGCTGAAGATGGCCGTCATGAAGGCCAAAAAGGCCGCCAGCGCCCCAATGCGGCTCCAGTTGAGGCGCCCGAGCCAGTCGAGGGACGACAGGGCCTCCTTGATCGAGTCGGGGGCCTCCCCCCAGTCGTTGCGCAATTCGATGCCGGAGCGCCGGAAGAAGTCGAGCGGCGCCTCTCGCCCGATCATGGCGAAGACGTGGCTCGCCTCGATTGTTTCCGTCTCGTCGTCTTCGTCCGAGAGCACCACCTCGTCGTCCCGAATCGCCTCCACATCGGTCGGCATCTTGAGGGTCAGCGAGCCGTCGTCCTCATGGTAGGTCGCAAGCTCGTAGAGCCGGTCGACGTTTTCCTCCTTGGGCCGCACAAACTCATCCCGCCGATACGAAAGCACGACATCCGCCCCCTCCTCCACCAGCGCAATGGCCGCCTCCGCCGCCGAGTCCCCCCCGCCAATCACCACCGCCCGCCGATTATAACAGCGGGTCGGATCGTGCAGGCGGTGTTGTACGTGGTTTTTATTTTCACCAGGCACGTCGAGGCTGCGGAAGTTTCCGCTCCGCCCGATGGCCACGATCACGCGCTGCCCGCGGATCCGGTCCCCCTCCTCCGTGACCACTGCGTGGCCGTCCCCATGCGGCTCAATGCGGTTGGCCTCTGCGTGGCGCACGGGGATGTCGTTCGTCTGCGCCTCCAGCTCGTCGACGAGCGCCTCCTTCACATCAGCCT
>PXSX01000121.1:0-1192 GCA_003022655.1 Bacteroidetes bacterium QH_1_64_81
AGGCGCCGGCCGTCTCGGTCAAAAAGTCGACCACGACCTTGGCCAACGCCTCGGGGGCGTCGGCGTGGACCCAGTGCCCCGCCTCGTCGATGGTGACGAGGGTGGCTTTGGGGAAGCGTCGGCGGATTCCCTCGAGATCATCGTCGGCGACGTAGTCAGACGCGCCCCCTCGCACGAAGAGCGCGGGACCCTCAAACGTCGCGTCCGTCGGGAGGGCCGCCGTGATGTCGTCGTAGTGCGCCCGGATGGCGGCCAAGTTCATCCGCCAGGTGTAGGTCTCGCCGTCGTAGTCGAGATTTTTGAGCAGAAACTGGCGGATGGCCCGCGAGGACACGTCTTCGGCCAGCGCAGCGTCGATGGCGTTCCGGTCCTCGTACGCTTCCGGGTCGATCTGGGCGAGGGCTTCCAGCAGATGGGTGTGGTGGGGCGGGTACGCCTTCGGGGCCATGTCGACGACGATGAGCCGGTCCACCCGGTCCGGATCGGAAAGGGCGGTTTGCATGGCCGTCTTTCCGCCCATCGAGTGCCCCAGGAGGGTTGCCGGCGCAAGATCGTGGCGGTCAATAAACGTCCGGAGGTCGGCCGCGAGGGTCGGGTAGTCCATTCGGTCGGCGTGGGGAGAGCGCCCGTGGTTGCGCTGGTCCACGGCGTAAACGCGGGCCACCTTTCGGAACGCCGTCCGGCTGAGGGTGTGCCAGTTTCCGTGAGCGCCGAGAAGTCCATGTAGAATGATGAGTGGAGGGCCCGAATCGCCGTACTGGTTGTAAAAAAGCTCCATCGGTACATACTTGAATGGAAAAGATCGAACGCCCGGTTCGCACGGTGGGGCTTCTCTCATCCCCGAGGCAGTTGCCCCTTCTTAGCAGGTCCGGGGCAGCACAAACGAAACGCATCCTTCTGGACGAACACAGCCGAATTCCTTGCACCCTCGCCTGCCGGTCCTCGCGGTACTCGTCGGCCTCCTCGTCCCTGGTGCTTGTGCGGCCCAGTCCATGGCCCGTTCCGTCCCGCCGGCCGACACCAGCGCCACGCCCCTATCGCCTCCCTCGAAGCCGGTCGCTCTCCAGGCGCTCTCCGCAAACACCCTGGGCGCATGGGCGGGCGGGTCCTTCTCGACCGGGGACCTCATCGGCAACATTCAGCGGGCGCAGATGGGCCTAGTAGGGCTTCGGTATCATCGCCTTCTCATCCC
>PXSX01000121.1:1358-2405 GCA_003022655.1 Bacteroidetes bacterium QH_1_64_81
GGCGTGCAGATCGTCCTGACGTCAGATCTTATTCTTACCGCGGGCTACCGCTACTATCACCTGTCGAATGGTTTCCGTGGACAAATCAATCCCGGCATTGATGCAAATCTTCTCCACCTCGGGGTCGCGATGTCTCAATAATCCACCGGCCCCTTTCCCAACTACAGCCTCAGGACACCGACCTCGGACTCCGACAGGGACTCATGGCTTCGTTCTGCTTGGTCTCCTCGTCGCCGGACTTCTGGGCGCCCCCTCCCTGTCCCACGCCCAGCCCGAGGGGGCACGTGCCATTCAGGCCCAGGACCTGTACCAGATGCAGGAAGTGCGCGACGTTGTTCTCTCTCCACGCGGCCGATCCGTCGCCTACACGGTGCGTCGCGTGGTTTCCGACACTCGTTCGTCGGCCCGCTCTACACCCGTCCACCGCACGCAGCTGTACGTCGCCCGCACATCTGGGCGCAGGACACCGACATTGCTCGTCCGGAAGGGCCGCGATCTTCGTCAGCCCGCCTGGCATCCCGACGGGACTTTCCTCGCCTACGTACAGTCCGTACAGGGTACCCCCCAGGTGTTTGTCGTCTCCCCGAATGGGGGCGATCCCTACCAGCTCACGAATTACCCGTCCGGCGCCGAGCGTCCGCAGTGGAGCCCCGACGGCGAACGGCTGCTGTTCGCAAGTGCCGTGCCCGAATCGGCCCTGGAGCGTCGGTCGGGGCGCCCCGCCCCTAGCGAGCGCCCTGGACGAACGCCGAAGGACCTCACGCGCACCGTGCCGCCGGACACGCTCCTTGTGCTCCGCCATGCTCAGACGCTCGCACCTGTGGACACGCTCGCCCTCGGCCCAGACGGCATTCAAGGCCCGCTCCGGTCGCCGCCGGATACGTCCCGGGCCCTGCGGACGCCAGGCGGCTCTCCCGACAGCCGCCCCCGTGCCGGACCGCCGGTAGACAGCCTCATCGCGCTTTCGCCGGACAGCCTGCGGGCCGCATTCGACCGCCTCCGTCTCCTGCCCGACACCACGACGGTGCCCCTCGCCTCGGACACGGC
>PXSX01000122.1:0-6634 GCA_003022655.1 Bacteroidetes bacterium QH_1_64_81
TCCTCGACGTCGGAGGAGCCCCCCTCTGACGCGAGCTCGGCCCCAGCGCCTGAAGATCTGTCCGCCCACCCCTCGACGAAGCTGGCCCCGTACTTTCCCCCCTCTGCTCCAGCTTCGGCGGTCCCTACGCCCTCGGTCCTCCGCAAATTCCACGACCTGCTCGACCAATACGTACTCCGACAGACGGAGGACGACAACTTTACGATCCGGGTTATCGACCGCCGGTCGAACGAGGTGCTGGAAGTCTTTGAGCTGGCAGAGCTCCGCACGGCGCACCAAAACGGAAAGAATTTGGACTGGGGAACCGTGGATGAGCATCGCTACGAGGCCATGGAGCGGCTCGTGGACAAATACGAACAACAGGGCGTGCCTCTCGACGACATCATCGTGCGGTGGGGGCGGTCCAATCAGGTGAAGGAGGCCCACGAGCGGGGACGGCCCTATCAGGCGTACGAACGCCGGCTCGCTGAGTCCCTCGGGCTGAGCCTGCTCGCCACCGAGATCGGCACCGTCGAGACGTTTAACCAGGACCATCTCGTGTCGTCAGCTGAGGCGCGGAGCCGCTATCAGATGCTGCCCTGGATCATGCGTCGGAGTGGGGTGAACGAGTATACGCTTCCCGCAGCGGACGGCCCGCGGGTGCGCGTGCGCGAGGAGCACCATCCTCTTCTCGTTTTAGAGCCCGCCTTTGTGCTGCTGCGCGGCTACGTGAATGCCGTGGGCCACGAAATTCCGGGGCTCTCGGCCTACCACACCGGACCTGGCAACATCTTCAAGCTGTACCGCCGGTACTACGAATCCTCAGTCCCGCTCACCTACTCCTCGACCGTGGCCGATGCCTACGCCTGGGCCGTCACGGAGGGCTTCGACACCGTCAGCGAAAACTCGTCGTTCGGTGGACACTCCCGCGGATATGTCCCCGCTGCCTACGGCGCCCTCGTCGCCCGAGAAGACCGGTCCATCGACCCGTCCCCACCTCTCCAGGCGGCCCGCCTGCAGCTAAAGCCCGGCGCCACCGTCACGCTCCGGGAGCTCCTCACACCCCTTGACTCCGTGCGCCAATCGTTCGACTGGGGACCACAAGGCGACGCTGGCTCGATTTACGAGCGATTTCGGGCTCTCAACCCGCACATCGATCTCCCGTCGTCCCCCGACGGAGCCCTTCCGGACGGCGGGAATGTGCGTCTCGTCTCTGCGGTCGACGGCAAGGCCGTGCGCTTCTTCCTTCCGCTGGGCACCCCGACCACGCTGCGGGCCACCGGGGTCAATGCCATCGACTCCACGGCGACGTTTCGGTTCGACGCCTCCACCTACGCCGGCCCGGCACCCAGCCAGCGCACGCGTTGGGACCGACAATACGAGGCGCTCGTCAACGACATCGAGCATTTCAGGTTTACAGAAGAGAACCGGGATCGCCTCCTCCAGCTCCACGACCGCTTCGAGTCGTTGGCCGAGCAACGGCCGACTCGCTACCGCCGCCGACAGCTCAAAATCATCAGTACCCACCGGCGCCTCTGGATGTCGAACCCATGGGAGGATCTGGCCGAGGCGACCCGCCGCGCCACGGCAGACGCCGATCCCCGACACTCTTCCCTCCGCCGTTCAACGGTGAACGTTTACAGGCTGAAGGTTGGGGCATCTCCTTTCTCAGATCCAACGATGGTCGGATGCGGACCGGGGCTACGGAATTCGGCTCATGATGTCGGACTGTTTCGGGGACTCCCTCTACCGTCTTCGGGACTCTTTCCGCTCCACAACCTTCCAGAACCTGTCTGAAACAGGTTCTCCAACGTTCAACGTGCACATCGTCAGGGAGTGATGTTCCCCTCGATGGAGGTCGAACAGATGGTTGCCGTCACGACACGACGATGGGGGAACGGTGCTACTCGTCCAGGAAATCTCCCTGCTTGACGCTCTTTCGGAGCTCCTGGAGCGACATCACCTTCTGCTGAAGGCGCTGCACCCGATCGTCGACGCCCTGCTGCGTGGCCTGATACATCTGCTCCCGCACGGCCTCGATGGCCTCGTTCACTCGGTCGAGCTTCAAAAACTCCATGGCGCTCTCGGCCGCCTCGTAGGGGCGATCGTTCAGGTGCGGCACCGAGATGTCCTCCTTCTCGGCCCAGTGCGCCGACGCCTCGTGCTCGTTCATCATGACGGACGCGCCGAGTTGCTGAAGCGACTCTCCGCACTCCCCGTTGAGAATCCTCTTCGGCTCCACGGCCCCGTCGTCGTACATCTCCGCGAGGGTCCGGGCGAGGGCGCGGGGCGGGCCTTCCGTAAACTCGTCCAGCGCCATGTGGCCGAGCACGAAGCCGACCATGCGACTCCCGTTCTCCAGCATGAGGCGGAGGAGCACCCGCTCCTCGGGGAGCGGCTCGGCGGACGGTGGGGAGGACGAATCTGGGGCCTCCGATTCCGGAGCGGAGGTCTGCGGACCGCCACGCCCGGAGGACGTCGGCGCCTCCGTGGCTGAGGCCTTTGCAGGCTTCCCCTGAGCCTGCCTGCGCTGCTCCCGCTCCCGACGATTCTGGGCCCGACGCTCGATCTGCTCGCGCGCCTCCTCCAGCATGCGGAAGAGATCGGAGTCCGGAACGCCCGTGACCTCGCTCGTGCGGGCCACGTACTCGCGGCGCAGGTTGGGATCGGGGATGCGGGCCATCGAGTCGATAATCGCGCGCTGCACCTCAACGCGGTCTTCGGGCGTCTCCAGCTCTCCGTTGCGACGGGCCCGCTGATAGACAAACGACGGGAGGTCCTGACGGTGCTCCGCAACGCATTCCGCGAAGGCCTCGCCGCCGTGCTCCTGAACGTAGTCGTCCGGGTCGCTTCCCGCCGGCAGCTCCACGGCGTAGGCGCCCATCCCCTCTGCGAGTACGCGTTCCAGCCCCCGCATCGTAGCCCGCTCTCCGGCCTCGTCGGCGTCGTAGAGCAACACCGCCCGGGTGGCATACCGATTCAGCACGCCCACCTGCTGCTCCGTGAGGGCCGTCCCGCTGGACGCCACCACGTTCTCCACGCCCGCCTGCGAAAGGCTGATCACGTCCGTATAGCCCTCGACGAGCAGCACCTCGTCCGTCTGCCGGATGGATCGCTTGGCCTGGTGTAGGCCGTAGAGAACTTCTTTCTTGCGATAGACCTCTGTCTCCGGCGAGTTGATGTACTTGGGCTGGTCACGCTCGTCGTCCGGATCCAAAATGCGTCCGGCGAATGCCAGTACCTTGCCGATGTGGGAGAAGATGGGAAAGACGATGCGGCCTCGATACCGATCGTAGTACCCGCTCCCGTCGTCGCGCTCGATGACGAGCCCCGCCTTTTCGAGCGTCTCCGGATCGATCTGCTCCTCCTCTGCGGTCGTCAAGAGGGCGTCCCACTCGTTGGGGGCAAAGCCGAGCCCAAATTGCTTGATCGTCGACGGCGAGAAGCCCCGCTCGCGGAGATAGTCGAGGGCAGGGCGCCCCCGATCCGACTGGGTGAGTCGACGGTAGAAAAAGCGCGCAGCGAAGCGAAGGGCGTGCAGAATCGATTCCCGTTCATTGGCCGCCTCCGGGTCGGCTTCCTCCTCGGGAAGCGGAATCCCGTACCGCTCGGCCAGAATGCGCACGCCCTCCAGAAAGCCGACGCCCTCAATTTCCTGGACGAATTTAAACACATCGCCCCCCTTCTGGCAGCCGAAGCAGTAATACAGGTTCTGATCCGGATCGACGCTGAAGGAGGGCGTGTCCTCGTTGTGGAAGGGGCACAGCCCCATGTACCGCGAGCCGCTCTGCTTCAGCTGCACGTAGTCCTCCGCCACCTCCACGAGGTCGGCCGCGGTGCGCACCTCCTCAACCTTTTCGTCCGGAATCGGCATGACAGAAACGGGAAATCAGGACAGAACCGGGACACATGTGTATGACATGTGTGGCAGAGAGGTTCGGGCCGGGCTTCCTACGCGACGGGGGGAGTCTCAGGGGCCACTTGCAGAACCTGGGCGCTGCTCTCCTCGTCTTCCACCGGCCCCACGTCGGGCGGATCGGCACACTGGCACGAGGTGAGACTGGCGCAGAGAAGCAGCGCGGCGAAGAGGAGCGATCGGTTCATGAGCACACAGGGTCCATTGAGTCGCGGGACGTAGCGATCAGCAGCTCCTTTTCCACTCCCGAAGCTGAGAAGCAATTTACACAAGAAATGCTACGGAGCCCGGGTTTACAATGTGTCCGTTGCTTCGGAGCTTCATGTCGGATGTGCGCGACGATGTCCATGTCCCTCTTCTCCACTCCACACTCCTTCTCCTGTATGACCGACTTGCAAGAACGCATTGAATCATTTGTCGCCCAGACCGACGAGCCAGGGGGGGTCAACCGCGGCGCGGCCGGAGATGCCGTGGCCGATCTCGTTCGGGCCCTTAACGCCGGGGACGTCCGCGCCGCCGAGCCCAGCGACGACGGCACGTGGGAGACTAACGAATGGGTCAAAGAGGGCATCCTGCTCGGCTTTCAAATTGGGCGCACCGTTGACTATTCCAGCGAGCGCTTTCCGTTCTATGACAAGAACACGTTCCCCGTCAAGCCGCTCCGGAAGGCCGACGACGTGCGGCTCGTGCCGGGCGGGTCGTCCATCCGCACCGGCTCGTACGTGGCGCCGGGCGTGGTGTGCATGCCGCCCATGTACGTGAATGTGGGGGCGTACGTCAATGAGGAGGCGATGATCGACTCGCATGCGCTGGTGGGGAGCTGCGCGCAAATCGGAAAGCGCGTGCACCTGTCCGCATCGGCCCAGGTCGGGGGCGTGCTGGAGCCGGTCCACGCCGCCCCAGTGATCGTGGAGGACGACGTGTTCGTGGGGGGGAACGCGGGCCTCTACGAGGGCTGCATCGTGCGGGAGGGGGCGGTGCTGGCAGCGGGCGTGACGCTCACCGCATCAACCCAGCTGTACGACCTCGCGGAGGAGACCGTCCACGCGGCCTCGGACGGACCGCTCGAAGTGCCCGCAGGGGCGGTGGTGGTGCCCGGCTCCCGATCGGTCGACTCCGAGTTCGGCCAGAAGCACGGCCTCTCGCTCTCGGCCCCCATCGTCGTGAAGTACCGCGACGCCGACACCGATGCAGCGACAGCCCTGGAGGACACCCTTCGGTAATCCTGCGTCTCCTGCCAGCGGAAGAGAGAGCCCTCACCGGCGGCGCAGGGTAAACCCGGCTTGTGTCATTACCTTGTCCAGCTTCTCTTCCAGCTTGTCGCTCTCCACGATCGTGAGCTCGGTGCCCCGCCGCACCTTCGACAGAAGGGTATGCTTGTTGATGCCGTCGATTTCGTCGGCCAAGGCCGAGATCTTTACGTACGGCTTAAGGGTCTGCAGCTCCTTGATCGTCATGGCAATGGCGCGTGCCGGCTGAGCGATTCTGAATTCAATATCGCTAATCTGTATCCAATTGGCCTTTTTGTGTTTCGAATGCACTTTCTATTTGACGCTGGACATTTTCAAAGAGTTCGGGAAACATTTTTCACGGTATCGGATACTTTTTTGTGCGATCGGACACATTAGATACCAGAATGATCTTCTCCAGCGATCACTATGCAGTGGATTTCTTCATTTCGACCGCAGCAGGACACGGACACTCGGCATTCAACTCCACCCGTCCACACGCGTCACGTTCACGACTTAGAGGCCGCCCTTGCGGCGTCGATCGGGCGCAACTTTGACGTCCTTAGCCGGCAGTTTCGGAAGGCGTGGTCAAAGGCCCAACGGACGGACCCGCCCCGTTCCTGACAGGCCCACGATTCTAACGATGGTAGCCTCCTCCCTTTTGGGAAACGGAGGTTTGATCCTCCGACGCCTGACCCGGAAAGACGCGTTCGGAGGAGCCCGATGACAGCCCGCTTCCAACGAGAGTGCTCGTTGACCACCCGTGTTGCAGGCGGTCCGCCTGTTCGTCTCCAGCCCGCACGGACGGCTGACGAACAGGTGTGGAGGTGCTCGGGCGGACTCGCGCTTGTCTTTCAGGGTGATGAGGACGTAGCGCACGAACCGTGCCTGCCGCTCGTCCACCGTCGAGAATATGCCGAAGCCGCCCCCCTCCCGTGGCGTCTGGATTTTTGCCGCCGCGAGATGGGAGTGCACGCTGGCGACACGCACGAGCAGGGGGAGCCAAGAACCAGATCAACAGTTGGAAGCGCGTGGGACGTCCCACTGGAGAGCAGAGTGCACAAGGCGGCGAGTGTGTCCGTGCCCCATGATCGACGATAGACACTCAAAATGGCTCCGACACGGGCATTTCTCTATGCAGCCCCCAGCAAAAGAAAAAGCCCCTGAACATTTCTGCCCAGGGGCATTCGTTGGACCGAATGGAGCTTACCACTCCGGTTGTCCGGTAATGGGCTGAATGTTGGTGGCGTTTAGTCCCTTCTCGGTCTCCTCGATTTCGAACTCGAGCCGATCACCTTCTTCCAGGTCTTCGTCGGGCACCTCACTGTGATGGAGAAAGACGTCGTCCTCTCCATTGTCGGGCTCAACGAATCCATATCCTTCGGCCGGACTAAACCACTTGACGGTTCCTGTCTCCATAACTCGGTTTGGATCTTCTTAATATTCACTTTCAGCGTTCCTCCGACTCCCTCTCCCCGAAAGGAAAAGGATCCGGATTCTATGATGACAT
>PXSX01000122.1:6704-8125 GCA_003022655.1 Bacteroidetes bacterium QH_1_64_81
GTCCAGGCCATGTCCTCGGCTTCGCCGCGGCTGCAGCCCGTGGCTTTGACCAGTTGTCCGATGACCTCCTCGAAGGTGTGCACCTCATCGTTGAAGAGGATCACGAACCAGGGGTCATCGGTGCCCCCTCCCTCGTCTTTCTCTTCGAGCTCTTCAACCTCCGGCGGGACCGGCTTGACGTCCGGCTCAGCGGGGGCACCAAATGTGCTGCACAAAGGGATGTCGATCATTGCGGAGTAGCAAATTCGTCAACGGATCGTCTCAAACGAGAGGAGAGGTTTTCCAGGCGAGCGAACGTGGAGCGGAGACGGTCGTGATCAGGCCGCCCCATGTTCGACGGCCTCGGCGGCGACCGGTTCGAGTTGAATGTCAAAATTTTCGGTGACGGGATTCGCGAGCAGTTTTTCACAGGCCCCCGTGGCGATTCGTCGTGCCTCGTCTTCGGTTTCGACATCGATCCACACCTCGGCCTGCTTGCCCATACGGACTTGAGCTACCTCCTCGTGGCCGAGATTCGTCAGTGCGTGCTGCACGGTCTTGCCCTCAGGGTCGAGGATCGAGGGGCGCAAGGTGATCGAGATTGTGGCTTTGTACATGACGGGAAAATACTATAAACCGAAGGGAGAGGATGACAAGTTCGGGGACTTGGAGCTGTCAGGATGTCCCTAGATACTCTTCCGGCGCCGGGGTGGTGAGCGCCTCGATGAGCTGATAGACGGCCCGCCCAACCCCATGGAGTAGGTACACGGTCAATACAATCAGAAGGCCTCGTTCCTGCACCCCCACAATGAGCACCCCGGCCAGCACGTAGAGCGCGGTCTTCTTCGGGTGTGCCCGCACGTACTCAAGGGACGGCATCGGAATGGTGTCGAACCGGATGCTCGACACCATGAGGCCCGACAGTACGATGACGACCGGGAGGATGACCCGAAGACTGTCGAGCGCAAGGACGCCGCCCCAGGTCGAATTTTCGGCGGCCAGAACCAGTGCGACGATGGCGACGGCCTGCCCCGGAATGGGAAGACCTTCGAAGCTCTCCTTGTCGGCATCGTCGGTGGTCACATTGTAGCGGGCCAGCCGCACGGCTCCGCAGAGGGCCGGCAGGGCCGCGACGATCATTCCGAGCGGATTGAAGGCATTCAGCACGTACCCGTAGATGAGGAACGAAGGCGCTACCCCGAACGACACGATGTCGCTAAGCGAGTCAAGTTGAACGCCGAAGGGGCTATCCGTGTCCGTGAGCCGGGCCATCACTCCATCGAGCAGGTCGAAAAAGCCAGCCAGCACGATGAGCCAGCAGGCCATTCCGAAGGCGGATTCAAGCACCTGAGTCAGGGCCAGGAACCCGCACAGCAAGTTCATCAGCGTAAAGAAGGAGGGCACGGCCACCCGGGGAGGCGGCCGCTCCCCTCGCTCTTCGC
>PXSX01000123.1:0-1522 GCA_003022655.1 Bacteroidetes bacterium QH_1_64_81
GCCGGGTGGACGAGCCCGCCGTTCGTGGGCACGTGGGTGAGGGCAATGAGCGCCACCTGGTCGTCCATCATGGACCGAAGCGCCTCCACGTCGATCTCGCCCGTCTCGGTGCTGGGGACCACGTCGACCGTCGCCCCGGTCCGCTCGGTCACCTGGAGGCAGGCGATGTGGTTGCTGGCGTAGGCGGCGCGGGACGTGAGAATGCGGTCGCCCTTGTCGAACGGCATCGCGTAGAAGGCCATGTCCCAGGCCCGCGTTGCGTTCTCCGCGAGAGCAATTTCCTCCGTCTTGCACCCCAGCATGCGGGCGATGGCGTCGTACGTGTGCTGGAGCTGCTCGTCGGCCTCGGCCGCCGCCTCGTAGCCGCCGATGGCCGCCTCCCGTTCCAAGTGGTTCACCTGTGCGTCGAGCACCGACTGCGGCGGCAGGGCCGCCCCGGCATTATTGAAGTGCACGACGTTTTCGGTGCCGGGCGTCTCGGCGCGGCAGTGATTGACGTCAATCGCCATCGGAGGAGAGCAACAGTGCGACGAAAATCAACCCAGAAGACGTACGGCTGTTTACCGCCCCCGTTCGCGGCCGACCTCGAACATTCCGTAGCTCTCCACGCCCACGCTCTCTTCCCCCACGCCCACGACGAATGTGGATGTTTTGGGAAATGAGCGGAACGGGGGTAACAATTGCGAGGCCTCCCGTACATCTTGTAGTCTCCACTTACTCACACAACCGACACCCCTTACGTCTATGGCGACGGCAACCAACCTTGGCTTCCCCCGCATCGGCGCACACCGCGAACTCAAGCGGGCCGTGGAAGGGTACTGGAACGGCGACCTCACGAAAGAGGAGCTCCGCGACTCGGCCCAGGCGCTCCGCACGTCCCACTGGTCCACGCAGCAGGACACCTCGGGCTCGACGTGGTGCCCTCCAACGACTTTTCGTACTACGACCAGGTGCTCGACGCCTGCGCGATGGTCGGTGCCGTCCCGGAGCGGTTCCCGTGGGACGGAACCGAGGTCGACCTCGACACCTACTTCGCCATGGCCCGCGGCCTGCAGGAGAAAGACCTGGAGGGGGAGGGCTCCGGCGTGCAGGCGATGGAGATGACGAAGTGGTTCGACACGAACTACCACTACATCGTCCCCGAGTTTTCGCGGGACACCGAGTTCTCGCTCTCCTCGACGAAGGTGATCGACGAGTACGAGGAGGCCAAGGCGCAGGGCGTCGAGACGCGTCCGGTCCTCATCGGGCCCGTCTCGTTTCTGCTGCTCGGCAAGACGCAGGAGGACGACCTCGACGCGCTCACCCTGCTGGGCGACCTGCTGCCGGTCTACGCCGAGGTGCTTCGTGAACTGGCCGACGCTGGTTGCGAGGCCGTGCAGCTCGACGAGCCGACTCTGGTCCTCGACCTGGGCGATGAGGAGCGCGCCGCCTTCGAAACGGCCTACGAGGCGCTTGCTGATGCGGCGGACCTCGACCTGCACGTCGCCACCTACTTCGGCGGCCTGGAGGACAACCTGCCCAC
>PXSX01000123.1:1533-2718 GCA_003022655.1 Bacteroidetes bacterium QH_1_64_81
GCCGTCCTGTTCATTGCTGCACGTGCCGGTCGATCTCGATACCGAGCCGGCCCTGAGCGACGCGATGAAGCAGTGGTTTGCCTTCGCCACGCAGAAGATCGAGGAGATCGTGGCGCTCAGCGAGCGAGCCAACGGCAACGAAGAGGCCACCGAGGCCCTCTTCGCGAAGAGCCGTCAGGCCCGCGAGGCTCGCGCCCAGTCCGACTGGATCAACGACGCCGCCGTGCAGGACCGCGTGGCCGGCATTGACGCGTCAATGACCGAGCGCGACGCGCCGCACGCCAGCCGCCGCCCCCTGCAGCGCGACGCCCTGGACCTGCCGACGCTCCCCACCACCACGATCGGCTCCTACCCGCAGACCGACGACGTGCGGCGCATGCGGGCGAAGTACAAGAAGGACGAAATCTCGCGCGAGGAGTACGAGGACTTCATCGAGGAGCAGATCGCCGACACCATCGCCGCGCAGGAAGAGATTGGGCTCGACGTGCTCGTCCACGGCGAGAGCGAGCGCGGGGACATGGTCGAGTACTTCGGCCGCCAACTCGACGGCTTCCTCTTCACCGAGAACGGCTGGGTGCAGAGCTACGGCAGCCGCTGCGTGCGCCCGCCCATCATCGCCGGCGACGTGAGCCGCCCCGAGTCGATGACGACGCGCTGGCTCTCCTACGCCAACGACCAGACCGACCAGCCCGTGAAGGGCATGCTCACCGGGCCGGTCACGATGCTGCAGTGGTCCTTCGTGCGCGACGACCAGCCGCGGGCCGAGACGTGCCGCCAGATTGCGCTCGCCATTCGCGACGAGGTGGTCGACCTGGAAGAGGTGGGCATCCAGGCCATCCAGATCGACGAGCCCGCGTTCCGCGAGGGGCTGCCCCTCCGCGAGAGCCAGTGGGACGACTACCTCGACTGGGCCGTCGAATGCTTCCGGCTCGCCTCCTGTGGGGTCCGCGACGAGACGCAGATCCACACCCACATGTGCTACTCCGAGTTCAACGACATCATCGAGGCGATCGCCGACATGGACGCGGACGTGATCTCCGTGGAGGCCTCGCGCTCGAAGATGGAGCTGCTCGACTCGTTCGACGAGTTTGACTACCCGAACGAGATTGGGCCGGGCGTCTACGACATCCACTCCCCGCGGGTGCCGAGCGTGGAGGAAATGGAAGCCCTCATCCGGAAGGCCCT
>PXSX01000124.1 GCA_003022655.1 Bacteroidetes bacterium QH_1_64_81
GCACCGCCTCCACCACCCGCGGGTGGCAGTGCCCGAGCAGCGACACGCAGTGGCCCCCGTAGAAGTCGAGGTACCGGGTGCCCTCGGCGTCCCACACGTACGGTCCCTCTCCCCGAACGAGCGCCATCGGCATCTTGTCGTAGGTGGGGATTTCGAGCCGGTCTTCGGTTTCGATGATTTCGTCGGTGGTCATCGGAGGATGCGGGTTTGATTCAAAGAGCGTCGGACGCCGTCCGACGTTGCGACGTGTTGCGATGCCGTCATGGGGTGGGCAAAACAGAGCGCGGCAGGAGGCCGGCTGGTTCGGGGAGACCGAGCGCGCGATTCAGGTTCTGGACAGCCTGGCTCGCGGCGCCTTTCAACAGGTTGTCGAGGGCGAAGCCGACGACGAGGACCGAGCCGTCTGTCGTCCAGCCGAGGTCGCAGAAGGGGGTATTCACTGTGGGCTGGAGCGACGGCAGACCGTCCGACGAGCACCGCACGCACGGTGCCTCGCCGTAGGCGTCTTCGTACCACGCCGTCACCGCGTCCGGATCGACATCGCCCGACCATTCGATCTGCGCGGTGCCCCAGATGCCCCGCGTCCACGGCCCGGAGGCTGGCACGAAGTCGAGCGTGACGTGCTCGCCGAGCACCTGAAGAATCTCGGGGGTGTGCTGGTGGTCCAGCACCTTGTAGGGACGCACGTTGTCGGCACGATCTGGGAAGTGCGTGGCGGCGGAGGGCGTGGCGCCCGAGCCGGAGGCCCCGGTGAGGGCGGTGACGTGGGCGGTGAACGGCACGTCGTTGCGGGCCGGCGGGGCCAGCGCCAGCGCAATGCCGGTGGCGTAGCAGCCGGGATTGGCCACGAGCGACGCCCCGGCGATCTGGTCGTTCCACTCCGGCAGGCCGTACGCCGCCTCGTCCAGTAGTTCGGGGGCCGGATGCTCCACGTCGAACCACTCGGGGTAAATGTCGGCGTCGCGGAAGCGGAAGTCGGCGCTCAGGTCCACGATCGGTCCGTCGAAGCCGGCCTCCAGGATCTCGGGCACCACCTGCATGCTCTGGCCGTGCTCGCCCGCCACGAGGAGCGCATCGAGGGGAGCGAGACGTGCATCGTCCGGCGCAGCAAACGTGTGGTCGACCTGTCCGCAGAGCGACGGATGGGCCGCGCCCACGGGCTGTTCGGCAAAGGTGCGGCTCGTCACCGTGTCGAGGACGGCGTTGGGGTGGGCGGCAAGCAGGCGGATGCACTCTCCCCCCACGTAGCCGGCGCCGTGGAGGAGACCGACGCGGGCGACATCCGTTGTGGATACCGGAGATGAGTGAGCAGGGTGCATAATGACCTGAGGGTCGATTGAAGGGGGCTGACGAGTGAAACGTGACGCGTGATACGCTTGGCAAGAACGTTCACGCATCACTTCTCACGCATCACGTCCCCGCTACGGCAAGCTCTTCGTCGATCGGCTCAGTCGTAGGAGTCGTGGTCTTGCTTTCTCTAGAGACGACCGACGCCGGGAGGGCCTGCACCACCTCGTCCACGAGCTCTGTGCTCTGCTGGAGGGCGTTGAGGGCGGTGACGCCGAGCCGCTGTGTGATGTAGCGACGGCCCACGTCGTTGTCGGTGACCGGGCCGGTGATTGCCGTGATGTCGGTGTGGTACCGATCGCGGAAGGTTTGCTCGGCAGCCCAGGCGCCAGCCAGGTCGGTGGCCGCCACGACGTGCGCCTCGATGAAGGACTGCAGCTCCATGTCCGTCAGCAGGTCGTCGACGCCATAGTAGCCGACGAAGCCGTCGCCCATCTCCGCCACGATCACGTCCAGGTCCTCGGCCTCGTTGAGGTGATGGATGACCCCCTTCGCGATCGGCGTGATCGCGTCTTCGACCGTGCAGGCGATGCCCGCATCGGTAAAGGTGGAGACGGCCGTTGCCCCGTGCTCTCGCATCCGGCGAACGTCGCGCATGAGGGAGGCCCCCGTCAGCTTGGCAGCACCGACCCGAAGGCCTGTCTCCGCGAGCCCCTCCACGATCCGGCAGGCTGCCTTCGTCTTACCGGTCTCCATGGCCGTGCCACTTACCGTAACGAGCGGCACCGACGACTTGAGGCGATGCATCATCTCCAGCGCATCCTCCTGGATCCGGGCGTGAAGCCACTGGCCGTTTCGCTGCACCATCGCGGCCCCGAGCACCTCCACCGGCAGGGCCGGGCCCAGCTCCGGATGCGCTGCGGTGCACTCGCCGATGAGGCCGCCCAGATTGAGCACGTTGAGGGTGTCGCCGGGGGCGATGTGGCGGGGCACGCGGCCGCTGTACCCCTTCAGCGCCTGCCGCCCGCCGAGGGTGCCCACGAGCACGTCGCCCTTCCGAATGTGGCGAAAGACCCCGTCACTGCACTCAACTTCGTCGTACTGATCTTTCTCATCGAGGGCCCGCACCACGATCACGTAGCCGTGCTGAGCCACAACGTAGGGAGAGAGCGTGATGGGCGACTCGATGTCGCAATGGGCCGTACTGGAGGCAATCTTGTCGACGGGACCCGTCTGGAAGGTGTCGTCGGTCATATCGGGGCGTGGGAGTGGAGAGCGTGGGAGTAGAGAGTGCGGGAGCGTGTGGGCGTGGGTGTTTTCGTTCACTGCGGCTGCGGCGATGAATCGATCTGAGGCTCTGTCGCAACGGAGCTGAGGGAGGACTCTTCGGACTTCGTAGAGGAACCGTTGGACCGGGCTTTTTTGGCGAGCAGGGAGGGGACGGCGGCGAGCGTGGTGTAGCCCTCCGCGTCGCGTCCGTCCCACAGCGCGTTTTCCTCGCCGTAGGTGGCCGTGCCGGCGTCGAACATGGAGTGGGGACTCTCGACCCCCTGCACCGTGGCGCGGCCCTTGAAGAGCTTCACCGACACGGTGCCGGAGACGACGTCCTGGCTGTGATCGAGGAACGCCTCCACGTCCCGCATCACGGGATCGAAGTACTGCCCCTCATGGAGCAGGCGACCGTAGAAGTCGCCCAGCTGCTCCTTTTGCACCTGCTGCCACTTCGAGAGGACCACTTTTTCGAGCTCGCAGTGGGCCGTAATCAGAATCTGGGCCGCAGGCGCTTCGAAGCCGATCCGGCCCTTGATGCCGAGAATCGTGTCGCCGACGTGAATGTCGCGCCCCACGCCGTGCGCTCCACCGATCTCGTTGAGGGTCTCGACGAGCTCCACGCCGGAGAGCGCTTCGCCGTCGACGGCCACGGGGAGCCCCTCTTCGAACGTGATCGTGAGGGTCTGGGGCGTGTCCGGTGCGTCGGCGGGCGCCACGGTGTCCGGGTAGGCGTCCTCCGGCAAGGGCTTTTCCGCCGTCAGCGTCTCCTTGCCGCCGATCGTAGTGCCCCACAGGCCGCGGTTGATCGAGTAGTCCGTCGTGTCGTCCGGTACCGCGAAGTCCCGCTCTTTGAGAAACGCGGTCGACTCCTCGCGGCTCAGGCCGAGTGCGCGGATCGGCGCGATGAGGTCCAGGTCCTCGTCCACCAGTTGCAGCGCCACGTCGAACCGCACCTGATCGTTGCCGGCACCGGTGGAGCCGTGCGCGACCGTCGAGGCGCCGATCTCCTGCGCCACCTCGGCCACGGCCCGCGCCTGCACGATGCGCTCCGGCCCCACGCACAGCGGGTACACCCCGCCGCGCAGGACGTTGCCCTTGATCAGGTACGAAAGATGGTCGTCGTAGAGGGGGGCCCGCCCGTCCACGAGGTGGTGCCCGTCGGCCCCGAGGCTCTTCGCTCGGGCCGCCACCGCCGCGCGGTCCTCGTCGGTAAGGCCGCCGGTGTCGACCGTGACGGTATGGACCGGGGCGTCGTCGGTCTCTTGCAGGTACGGGACGCAGAAGGAGGTATCGAGCCCTCCGCTGAAGGCGAGAACGATGGCCATGGGATTGAAGAAACTGGAGGCAAACAGAAAAAAGGCGCTGGCTCGTGTGAACCAGCGCCTTCGCAGAGGAGGCGGCGATGCCGCGTCAAATGTGAGTTGATTTACTCACCTGACGCCCGGACGCCGGTTCGAGCCGTAGAGAGGTGCAGTCGTCGCACACGTCGATCTCGACCTCGGGGCGCCGGGGCAATGGAAAACAGGCAACGAATCATGGTAATTCTCACGGTAGCGGGTGCTTTCAGGATTTTCAAGCCGGAAATGGCTCGACTCGATGATGAAATCGTGAAAGGAAGCGCTTTCAAACCGTTTGGTTACAGAAGCACGAGGGCCGCCAGCGCTGCCCCCGCTCCCAGCAGGTGCCAGATCGAATGCCACCACGAGTCGGAATTCGGCTCGATCCACAGCCGCACGGCGCCTCCCGCGACAAAGAGGCCGGCGGGCACGAGCGCCCAGACGCCGCCCATCTGCGCCGCTAGGAAAAGGACGCCCAGAAGGACCCAGGCGGGCACGTGGACGACGGTGTTGATTTGCAAGGCGTACTGCCAGTAGAAGGCCGAAGCGAGAGGGATGCCCGCGTACGCCCATGGCGACCACTGTGCTGCGATGGTTGCCACGACTGCTGGCGCGAACGTGAGCATTCCGGTCACGTCGAGCCGCCGGGCCCACCGCTCGTAGGTGGCGTGGTAGGCCGCGCTGCCGAGGCAGAGGAGCATCCCGGCCATGCCGACCAGGGCGGCTCCGAGCGGCTCCGGCGCAAACAGCGCGGGCGCGAGGTACGCAAGATTGCTGTAGACGACGTCGTCGGTCCAGTCGCCTTCGATTACGGACTTATTCATGGGACCTTTCGGCGTGTCGGGGGGCACCGGGCAGCGACTCGTCGCTCTCCGCCTCAGCGTCAGGACACAACCAAACGCGCCGGACGCCCGGCTGTGCCAGCGGACTTCGCGCAGCGCTGCTCACCCGACGGCCAAGTGCATCACTCGCTCATGGCTCGTGGAGGCATTTCGGAGTTCGGAATGTGGATTTTGGAGTGGGGATGATGGTGTCCTGAGCAGATTGGAACCTGTTCTCCCATCGAAGAAGGCCCCGTCTGTAGCCCCGGCATCCCGGCTGACGAACTCCCAAATCCAAACTCCCAAATCCAAACTGCGGGCGGCCTATCCCCGCGTGTGCGGGGGCATCAGTTGAAGATTCGGCGGCAGAAGGCCGTGCGGCCCGGGCGACTGCCATGCTGGCGG
>PXSX01000125.1 GCA_003022655.1 Bacteroidetes bacterium QH_1_64_81
GGCTCACGGGGGAGTAGGGACGATATTCCGGCGGATTGTCCCCGGCATCGGCGGCGACACTTACGTGCTGGCCCGGCGTGAAGTCGAAGGTATGCCCGTCCACGCGGAGCAGAAACTGCTTGACGCGCGGCGTGAGTGAGTGGACAGACACGAGCGTGGCGTCGAGGGGATCGAGAGACATTTTCGGACGCGTGCGATGAACGGGATGCCGATGTACGATGTCATTCGCCCATGGTGGTGTGCGTGCGTTCGGAGGCCGAGGCTGCGGGGTGGGGGCATCTGGGCGTATGAGCGTTCTCACAAGTCGCCGGCACCTCCAGAAGGCCTCACGCATCATCAGCCCTATCAGTCCGGCGTGGGGCGCTCGTGGGCGTCGGCAAAATCGGTCGCCACCTCGGGGGTCTCGAAGAATGTGATCGTCGAGTAGCGCGGTTGGCCAATCCAGGCGTGCTGGGCCGTAACGGTCGTCTCCACGAGCACGCGATCTGCCTTAACATCCTCGAAGACCGCCGCCCATCCCTCCACATCCTCCTCCTTGAGAGCATCGCGGAGCGCGTCGGCGGTTCGGTACCGGCCCACTTCCGTGCCCGCCTCGGGCGCGGACACCTCGGCCCGCGCAGAATGGGCGTGCACCGTCAGGCGGTTCTCAGCGTCGGCACGCACGAGCTGGAAGAGGGCAGGAGACGGCTGGGCCTCGGTCGCGTCCGGATCCGGCCCGGTCGGGGAGCGAACGGTCTGCCCCGTATCGGGCGGCGGTTGATTTCCATGGTGGACGCCCACGTCGGTTAAGTCGTCGGGAATATCGGCCATAACTCTCGGAACAGGAGAAAGCTTTATTTGCAGTTCACGAGGCAAAACACTATGATAACAGCCATCCTCACCGAAGACGCAGCGCGCTCGTGGTTCGCCCCTGGTGGTTGACGGGCGAATGACGACGAGCGAGCGTCTGCAGTGTCCCACCTAGCCCCATCGAAGTCGGGCGCAGAGACCACTCAACAAGGAGCGAACCGTCATGACTCGCGTCGTCTGTCTCATTGGGCTCCTTTGCGCGCTCGGGAGTGCTGCTCCCCCGCAGGCCACAAGCGCACAGGACACTGGGGAGACCGTGGAGGAGACGCCCCCAACCCGGTGGGCCGGGACCGTGACCAATCTATTCGAGACCCTCGACCCGAGTTCCCCAATCGATGGAGCGTGGCTCCGGATGCCCGACGACTGGACGGTCCAGGACGTGCGCCTTCTTCGGTACGGGACGGAGCCGGTACCGATCCAACACCGCGCCGAAGCAAACGGCACCGTCCTCCTGACCACCGAGACGCCCGTTGAGGCCCCCCACGAGCTTATCGTGCGCGTGGAGGTGGGCAACCGCCCCGGCACGCACCGCTGGCGCCTCACGCCGTTTGTTACGACCGGGCAGAATCAGGACTCGCTCAACCAGCGACGGGCCCGCACCACCGATCGCATCACGGGGGCGGTAGACGTTCGCCCTCCCTCTCGTCCAGAGGGGCCGAATCGGGCCGTCGATCTGGAAGGGGCTTCTGCGCCGCTTTCTCTCCGCCTGCCGCCCTCTCTGGCCCCCGCACGGGGTGCTTCGTTTACCGTCGAGTTCTGGATGCGGACCAACGACCTCGACCAGGTGATTCTGTCCTCGTGGACGGGCGACGAGGACACCGCCTACCCGCTCGAATTCGTCGTCGACCCGAGTGGTCGCCTGCGCTTCTACTGCGGGCAGTCGGGCCGCCACCAGGCGCTCCGCAGCACGGAGCCCGTGGCCGACGGTCGCTGGCACCACGCGGCCGTCGTGTACGATCAGGCGGAGTCGCGCCTCCACCTCGTGCTGGACGGGATGAGGGTAAACTCGGCCCAGGCCGAGGCTCTGCCGCCCGGGTCGGGGGGCCTTCCGCTCGCCCTCGGGGGGCGGCGGTCTGATCCCCCGAAAGAGGCACCGCCGCAACCGTCCTTCACGGGACGTCTTGACGAGCTCCGGATCTGGCCGGAGGCGCGATCCGTAGCGTCGCTCGGCCAACGACGGGCACGCCCAACCCCCAACCCGGAGAGCGAGGACCACGATGGCCCGCTCCGCCTCCACTTCGACGAGAACCGCACCACCGATCGGCTTGAATGGGTGGAGGGAGCCCGGCGCGTGCCCACTCGTCTCACGTTTCAGTCGCCCCTCCGGGGCCTGCAGGCCCAGATCGACGGCCAGTCCGTCACCCTTCGCTGGACGGCGGCGTCGCCCAACGAGGGCCCCTTCCTCATCGAGCGCTCCAGCGATGGCTCCTCCTTCACCGTGGTGGAGCGCCTGTCTCCGGTCGCCTCGGGGACGAAGGCCGAGCAGGCGCAGGAGATTACGTACACGGACGAGAACGTGCCCGGGAAGGTCGTCTTTTATCGCGTCCGACAGGTCGCCCCGAACACCGAACCCGAGCGCGCGACGGGCACCATCAAGATCGGGCTGGGGGCAAAAGAGTCCTCGTCCAGGCCCGTGGAGCTCGTGGGCAACTTCCCGAATCCCTTCAAGACCTCCTCCACGATTGCGTACCGGGTCCACGAGTCGCAGCCCGTGACCCTTACGGTGTGGGACGTATCCGGCAAGCGCATCGCCACGCTGGCCGACGGGGCGCACGAGCCCGGCTACTACGAACGCACCCTGGACGCGGGCGACCTTCCGAGCGGCACGTACTTCGCCCGGCTCGAAACCCCTCAGGGCATCCAGTCGCACCAGATGGTCCTCCTCAAGTAGCGCGCCCTCCCGGAGAGCGCCTTATCCTCGGCCGCGCGCGAAACAGGAGAGGTGCCGAGGCCCGTTCCACCGCGCGGATCACTTCCATCATCCTGACCTCATGAGACGTCATCGACCGCCATGGACCTCACGTACTTCGGACACTCCACCTTCCAGATCGACACCGAGAACGCGACGCTCCTCTTCGATCCCTTCTTCGACGAAAATCCGCACACGGAGACGGACCCGAGCACCCTGGATCCCGACGTGCTTCTCCTCACGCACGCGCATTTCGATCACTTCTCGGACACGGAGGCGGTGCTCGAACACAGCGATCCGCTCGTCGTCAGCAACTTCGAAATCACGCAGTACGTCCAGCAAAACTTCGGCCACGACGCCATCCAGCCGCTCAACGAAGGGGGAAGCGTTGACTTCGACTGGGGCTACGTGGAATCGACGCACGCCCGGCACAGCTCCTCCTTCCCCGACGGGTCGTATGGCGGGGTCCCGAACGGCTTTGTGCTGGAGCTGGAGGACCAAGTGGTCTACAACACCGGCGACACAGCCCCCTTCGCGGAGATGCAGTGGGTGGGCGACCTGTGGGAGGTAGACGTGATGCTGGCCCCCATCGGCGACGTGTTCACGATGGGCATTTACGGCGCCCTGCACGCGACCGAGATGGTAGAGCCGGCCCTCGTGGTGCCGCTGCACTACGACACCTTCCCGCCTCTGGAAACGGACCTCGACGCCTTCGAGGACGCCTTCGGGGAGGCCGGGTACGACACGCGCGTCTTCGGCGCCGGGGAGACGGCGGCGCTGTAGGGACAGGCACCCGTGACCCGATGAGCACCTACTTCCGTGTCGGGCCTGCTTCTGTGCATGCTGCCTCGTGTCGTGATGCGTGAGGCGTGAGGCGTGACAGTCTGTGGTGTGCCTCCCGATCTCATGACTCACGTTTCACGAATCACGTTTCACGAATCATCCGGCCCCGATCTCGCTCCGATCTAGGCCGTGAGCGAGGCACTGTTCATCCCTGACCTCTTCGCCGTTCCGTGACCACTCTCGGCATTCTCTCGGACACCCACGGCTATTTCCACCCCAACCTGCCGGATGATCTGGCGGGTGCGGACCGGATTCTGCACGCCGGAGACATTGGCGACCTGTCGATCCTGGACGGGCTGGAGGCAGTGGCACCCGTCACGGCGGTGTGGGGCAACGTCGACGATGCGTCGATCCGTCATCGCGTCCCCGAGCATCAGCGGGTCACCGTGGACGGCCTCGACGTGTGGATGACCCACATCGCCGGCCGCCCCGGGCGGTGGCAGCAGGGCATGGGCGACAAACTGCGAGCCGACCCGCCCGACCTGCTGGTGTGCGGGCACAGCCACATCCTTCAGGTCGAGCGGGTCGACGCCCTCGACGACATGCTGTTTGTGAACCCCGGGGCCGCCGGCAAGCAGGGGCTGCACCAGAAAAAGACGTGCCTCCGCCTCGCCATCGAGGCCGGGCGGGCGACGGAGGCCCAGGTGGTGCACCTCGATCCGGAGGCCGCCGCCCCTTCCTCATCGCCGACCGAGCCATGACGACGCGCGATCCGCGGCATCGAGGGCGCCGGTACGACGGGGCCGTCGGGCGTCAACAGCTCGCGCGGTGGACGATCCGCACGATTCGGGGGCTCGCGGTGCCCACCGTGCTGCTAAGCCTCCTGCTGGCGATCGACGTGGTGCTGCCCGGCACGACGGAGGTGGGGATCTCGTACGACCTGGCTCTCTCCTCGTCGTGGCTCGGCCCGGATGGGGTGGACGTGTCGGTGGGCTGGCCCGACCGCCCGGACTGTCTGGAGCAGCGGGGCGAATCGGGACGACGCCTCCTGTTCACCACCCGTCCGGGCTGTGCCGGCACGGTGACGGTGAGTCCCTCCTTCGGCCGCCGGATCGGGAGCAACGACACGCTGCGCGTCGTCCGCACGCCGCTCTTCCGGCAGGTCCGCGCCGTCGCGCACCCGGCCATCGAGCACTGGGACCGGTGGCCCCCGCTCTGGGACCTCGGGCTGATGGTGGGGATGGGTCTCGTTCCGCTCCTCAGCTTCGGGCGGGACTTTGGGGTGTACGGCACGACGGGAGAAGCCTCCCGCTACCACTTTGCTTACCTCCTCCCGGCCCTCGCCGCAGAGGCGCTGTACGCGTGGCTCCTGGTGCAAGCAGTGGCTTGATAATTCTCAATCGAGGTGGGCGGCCCGTTCGTCTTGGGTGCGCTCGAAGAGCGTGGTGAGCAGGGATCGGTCTGCCTCTGTAAAATCCGTGTCCCGGCGGGCCATGACGCGCTCGGCCACCTCGCAGGCCTTGTCGAGCCGGTACGTGGTGAGGCCGTCTGCTCCCCCCCACGAGAACGGGGGGACGTAATGCCGCACTTCGAGTGGTCGCCCATAAAGAGGCCCGCAAACTGGCGGCCGGTGCCCACGTAGCGCTCCTCGTCGGGGGCGTAAGCCGACACCTCGCCGTAGTCGTTCTTGAGATTCGAAGTGTTCGTGTCGGCCCCTAGGTTGCACCAGCATCCGAGCACCGCGTGTCCCAGGAAGCCCGGGTGGCTCTTGTTGGAGAAGCCCTGAACGATGGTGTCGTGGACCTCCCCGGCAATCTTGCACCACGTGCCGGTGGCGGTGCCCTCCACGTCCGCCCCACTCTTGACGTGCGTCTTGGGCCCGATGACACAGGGCCCGCGCACGATGGCTCGCTCGTGCACGATCGCGTCGGGTCCAACGAAGATGGGGCCGTCCTCGGCGTTGAGAAGGGCTCCAGGCCGGAGAGTTGCGCCCGCGCCGAGATGAACCTGCGTGTCATTCACGCTCGTCACGCTTTGGTGCACGCTGGCGTGCGGGCGCTCGGGCAATGCCTTCGGGGACGGCGCGTCGGTCTGCGCCGCGATGTCGCGCACGAGGGCGGGGCGCAGCGTATCGAGCAGGTGCCAGGGGCGGCCTAGGAGCGTCGCGTCGTCGAGCTCCGTCGTGGGGAGGCCCGCTACGGCGTCTGCCGTCAGGGTTGGACGGGGAAGCACACCGTCGGGCAACGTGGCCGCGGCATCGGGCACCCACGCGGCGACGAAGGCATTGCCCTGCACAAAGGCGCGGGCCTCGTCCCGGTCCGTCGCTTCCTCCAGTTGCTGCTGCGCCGCCCCCTCGTCCGCCACGAACCGTCCGTTCACGAAGAGCAGGTCGGCCCCGTCCGGCAGCGCGTTCACCGCCACAGGGTCGTGGGCGCGGCGCGTCACGTCGGCGACGAGCGGGCGAGCGTGGAGGACGAGCCCATCCGGATCAAAGGCGTCGCGGGCGGTCTCCAGCACGGTACGTCCGCCGAGCCGCAGGTCGTAGGCGGCCCGGGCCTCGACGAGCGGGCGCAGGGCCGGAACGTGGTCGTCTTCGAAAAGGCATAGATGCATGAGTAGGAAGCGGAGGAGTGGGTGGAGAGCGTGGAACGAGGAGCAGAGGCTCCAAAGACGCTCGCAAGGTAGAGAACGAGCGGGGCGATGTCACGGGCACGGCTCGTGGCATGCGCAGATTGTAACACAACTGCTTCGAGAAACGCACGCCCCCGCACTGTTAAAACTCCGTCGTCAATTGCTCGTTATGGGCTTCCCTCAGGCTTTTTCCGACGACGATGTCGTACATTTTCGTCCTCTTTGATCAATTCGCCTGTACCGCTATGCAATTTTTTGTCGACACGGCCGACTTGGATGAAATCCGCGAAGCCAACGACATGGGCGTGCTCGACGGGGTGACCACCAACCCGTCTCTCGTCAAGGACGAGGGCAACGTCGACTTCCACGAGCACGTCTTCAAGATTTGTGAGATCGTCGACGGGGACGTGTCCGCCGAGGTCACCGCCACCGACTTCGACGGCATGATGGAGGAGGCCCATCAATTGCACCAGATCCACGGGAACGTCGTCGTGAAAATTCCCCTGATCAAAGATGGCATTAAGGCCCTGCGGGCGCTCGACGAGGAGGGCATCGAGACGAACTGTACCCTCTGCTTCTCGCCCACGCAGGCCCTCTTGGCGGCGAAGGCCGGCGCCGATTACATTAGCCCGTTCCTCGGTCGCATTGACGACATCTCGTCCGACGGCATGGGCCTGATTGAGGAGATCGTGCAGATCTACGACAATTACGCGTTCGACACCGACATCCTGGCGGCATCGATTCGTCACCCCACCCACGTGAAACGGGCCGCCCTGGCCGGGGCCGACGTGGCGACCATGCCGTTCGAGACGCTTCTGAACCTGCTGGACCACCCCCTCACCGATCGCGGCCTGGAGCGCTTTCTCGACGATTGGCAGGAGTACAAGGAGGCCCGGAAGGCGGAAGCAGGCCTCGCATAGCCCAAACGCGCCGAGGCCCGTCTCCCCCTGGCGCCGAGCCGACGACGAACGGTTCGGTCTCCAGTCGCGTCCTCGGAGCTGATTACCGATGTCCCTAACCATGACGCCCCCCTGAAGCGGAAACGGTCAGGGAGCGAGTTTTCGCGTGTGGGCGTTTGTGCGTGTGGGCGCTGCAATCATCTTCTGCACCCAGACGCAAACACACCCAGACGCCCAAACGCGCATCCGGCACACTCTTCGCCCACTTTTTACATGAAGTTCCTCGCCCTCGGAGATACGGACGGCATTGGCGCGAGCTGCCACTTCCTCGACCTCAACGGCACCGGCCTCGTCCTCGACGCCGGGACCGACCCGCAGCGCGACGGGCCTGACTCGCTTCCCCGATTTGACTGGGTGCAGGACCGCGCCGACAGCTACGTCGACCACACCATCATTACCCACGCCCATCACGACCACATGGGCAGCCTGCCGGTGCTCGTGCGCCGGTTCCCGCACGCGATGGCGCACATGACCGACGCGACGAAGAAGCTGATCGACTTCCTGCTGCCCGCCTCGGCGCGCCTCCAGAAGAAGCGGCACGAAAAGGGCGAAACCTCGCACGACCCGCTGTTCACCGAGGACGAACTGGAGGCCCTCCACCACCTGTACCTCACCCACGACCTCGGGCGCGACTTCGACCTCACGGGGCCGAAGGGAGCCGCGCCCGTCACCGGGCAGTTTTACTCCGCCGGCCACATTCTCGGCTCCGCCGGGGTGGAGCTTCATTTCGAGGAGTGGGGCCGCGAGCGGCGGCTCTTCTACACCAGCGACACGAACATGCAGGCCCAGACCATCATTCCGGGCGGCGAGTACCCGGAGACGACGGATACACTGATCTTGGAGACGACCCAGGGCGCGGAGCCCGAGGCCGAAGCGACCAGCCGCCCGGAGGAACGTGAGCGATTCCGGAAGACTCTCGCCCGGGTGCTCACGCAGGGGGGCACTGCCCTGATTCCGGTGTTCGTGATGGGCCGGGCGCAGGAGATGCTCGTGCTCCTCGGCCAACTAAAACGAGAGGGCGCCATTCCGAGGAGCGTGCCGATCTACACGGCCGGCTCCATGCGCGCCATCGCGGAGGTCTATGACGACACCCGCGACACGACGCCCCGCGTCGACTCCGACGAGGAGGTCCTCGCGCGCCGCATCGTCGAGAACGAGAAGGACGCCGTGCTGCTGGTGGGGCACCCGGCGGAGGGCACCCCGGCCCGTCGCCTAAAAGACGCGGCCGCGGAAGGACCGGGCGCTCCGGTGATGCTGGCGGACGGGCACGGCCCGCAGCCCGTGTACTGCACCGTCGAGCGCTTCCGCTTCTCCGGCCACAGCGACCGTCGCGACCTCCTCTCGCTGGTCGGTCGAATGAATCCGGAGACGGTCCTCCTCGTCCACGGCGACCCGGAGGCCCGAGCGTGGATGGCCGAACACATCGAAGCGGACCACCCCGAGACGGACGTCCACCGGCCGGACTGGGGGAGTGTGATTGAGGTGTAGCCGAGCAGTTTGTGCCGCACATCCGCCTATGGGATTGGGTGGCATGAAGGAGTGCTCCTGCAGAACGTGGTACCTATTGCGTATTGCGTATTGCGTAGCTCGGATCACTGGCGTCCCATTCCCCAACGCCCAATTCGTAACCCTCAACCCTCAACTCAAGACGCGGCCCTCATGCCGACGACCAAAACCGAGCCCCAATCCATTCTCCACGAGCAGCTGGCGCCCCGCATTGCAGGAGACCTCCACACCGAAGGTCGCCCACGAGCACGGCATCCCCGTGCTGCCCCGGGGCGGGGGGTCCTCCCTGGCCGGACAGGGCGTCAACGAGGCGCTGGTGATCGACTTCAGCAACTACCTCAATCGCATCCTCGATATCGACCCCGGGGCGCAGACGGCGCGGGTGGAGCCCGGCGTCACGCTGTCGGAGCTAAACCGGGCCGCCGCAGAGCACGGCCTCATGGTGGGACCCGATCCAGCCAGCGCGAATCGCGCCACGCTCGGCGGCATGTTCGCCAACAACGCCACCGGTACCCACTCCATCACGTACGGCAATTTCATCCGCCACGTCCGCGCGGCCGAGGTGCTCCTGACGGACGGCACGGCCACCACCGTGGGTCCTACCGACGCGGCCACCTGGCAAGAGAAAATGCGGACCGACGGCCTGGAGGGTGCCATTTACCGCGGCCTCAAGGCGCTGCTGGCCGACGGCGGGCGCGAGACGATCGACGCAGACACGCCGAGTCACTGGCGCCGCAATAACGGCTATCGACTGGAGGC
>PXSX01000126.1:0-7365 GCA_003022655.1 Bacteroidetes bacterium QH_1_64_81
CGATACGTAGAGGGAAGTCCGAACGATCCCTACTCGGTCTCTCCGGTCTGCCGAGCCGTACAAAAGTTCCTGAAGATTCCGTCGCTAAGTGCGGGCGTTTGGACGTCTGGGAGTGTGGGGGAAAACGCTCGCATGTCCACTCCGATGGCAGTCGCACCGGCGTCAAGCAAACACCACAGCTTTTGTGAAATCGTCCTCCCCCCGGCTACTTTTTCTCCGATCCCTTTGGGACGAAGTGCGTCCCGACAGCAGTCGAGTCCTCGATTCCCATGGGGACAGGCACTCCCATACGCAACCCTTCCCCGTGCTCCCACTCCCCCATTCACCCACGCTCCCACGCCCCATCAAGTCTCCACCAAACTCGACGTCACCCGCCCGCATCGCTGCCATCATCGTTGGTTTTGGGGGCGGCGCGGCTTAGGTTGCGCGGTGGTTCTCGAATGCGTTCCAAACAGCCCCTCCTGGTGCGACTGGCTATCCTCTCGGACATTCACTCGAACCTTGAGGCGCTCGAACGGACGTTCCGGGCCGTCGACGACGCCAACGTGGACGCCGTCTATTGCCTGGGCGACGTGGTGGGCTACAATGCCGATCCCGCTGCGTGTGTGGACCTCGTCCGCGAGCGCTGCGACGCTGTCGTGCTCGGCAACCACGACGCCGCGGTGGCCCGGGAGGCAGACGTCCATTTTCTTCCCGCCGACGGGCAGGAGGCCGCCCGGCACAACCGCGCGCAGCTCTCGGACGCCCAGCGGGACTGGCTGGCCGACCGACCGCTCATGCACACCGCCGCAAACTGCACGTTCGTCCACGCCACGCCCGACGACCCGATGGCTTGGAAGCGCCTCACGGCGTACCCCGCCGCTCAGGACCAGTTCGATCATTTCGGCACGGACGTGTGCTTCATCGGACACACCCACTCCCCGGCCGTCATGGCCGACACACTGGGCATTTTTCGGGTGCGGGCCGGCCACCGCTACCTCATCAACGTGGGCAGCGTGGGCCAGCCGCGCGACGGCACTCCGAAGCTGAGCTTCGGGCTATTCGACACGGATACGTACGACTACGAGAACGTGCGCCTCGACTACGATGTCGCCGCGGCGGCGCGTAAGATCCGAAATGCCGACCGTCTGCCCGACCGTCTCGCCGACCGGCTAAAGGAGGGGCGGTGAACCGTGATACGTGAGCGGTGAATCACGCATCACGCGTCACGCATCACGCTTCACTGTACTCCACGAACTGCCCCTCGCTGTAGACGGCCCAGGGACGCCCGACCATCTCGCTCCCCACGAAGGGCGTGTTCTGACTCTTTGAGCCGATGT
Organism: Bacteroidetes bacterium QH_1_64_81; assembly: GCA_003022655.1. The sequence continues at coordinate 1,320 of PXSX01000126.1, forward strand.
CGTCGTCGGTAAAGGTCCATTCGGTGGAGACGTCGAAGATCGTGAGCCGCGCCGGGGTGCCCTCCACAATCTCCGGCACGTCGAGCCGCAGGATGCGCCGCGGGGCCACCGTCAGTTTGTGGACGGCGTCCTCGACGGAGAGGATGCCCGGCTCGATCAGCTCGCGCCCGATGAGGCCCCAGGCGGTTTCGAGCCCGAGGATGCCGAAGGGCGCCTGTGTGAACTCGACGGCCTTCTCGTAGGACGCGTGGGGCGCATGGTCGGTACACAGGGCGTCGATGGTGCCGTCGGCCAATCCTTCCTTGAGGGCCGCCGCGTCCGCCGCCGAGCGCAGGGGCGGGTGCATCTTCGTGTTCGTGTCGAACCCGGTCTGCTCCACGGCCTCGTCCGTGAGGGTGAGGTGGTGCGTGCACGCTTCCGCCGTCACGGGGAGGCCGCGGGCCTTCGCGCGCCGCACGAGCTCGACGCCGCGGGCGGTAGAGAGATGCGCGACGTGCAGGTCGCCTCCCGCAAGGGCTGCCAACTCGATGTCCCGGGCTAGCATCACGTCCTCGGACGCCGCCGGGATGCCGTCGAGCCCGAGCCGCGCCGACACCTCGCCCTCGTGCATCTGCCCGCCGGGATTGAGCGTCTCCTCCTCCATGTGGTTGACGATGGGGCGGTCGAGCATGCTGCTGTACTCCAGCGCCCGGCGCATCAGCCCCGCCTCCTGCACCGGCGCCCCGTCGTCGCTGAACGCCACCGCCCCGCCGGCCCGCAGGTCGGCCATCTCCGCAATCTCCTCCCCGGTGCGCTCCTTCGACACGCACGCAATGGGGTGCACGCCCACCGGCGTCGCCTCGGCCCGCTCCCGCACGAACTCGACCACGTCGCGGGTGTGGATGGGGGGATTGGTATTGGGCATGCAGGCGACGTCGGTAAATCCGCCTGCAAGGGCGGCGCGGCTGCCCGTGGCGATGGTCTCCTTGTGCTCGTAGCCCGGCTCGCGGAAGTGGACGTGCATGTCCATCCAGCCCGGCGAGATGAACTTCCCGGAGGCATCGTACACGGGCACATCGCCTTCGACCTCCACGTCCTCCCCAATCGCCGCAATCGTGCCGTCCCGGATCAGCAGGTCGGCAGTCTGGGTGGTCTTGGGCTCGGGCCGGAGCAGGGTGCCGCCACGAAGCAAGAGATTAGACGTCATACGGTTTTTGGAGTCGCAGTGTCGTAATAATCCTTGCCCCGCCTGCCGTCAATCGACCTGATTGGGTTGCCCGGGGCATTCAAGTGAAAAGTGAGAAGGTTAGAAGGTTGGAAGGTCCGCAACTGGAAAAACAGCTTCGAAGAACGGGAAGCCGCGCTGGCGAATGAGTAGCTACGCATTCAGAACGTACGGTCTTGCCTCGTCCCCGTCAACGCTCCTCCGCCACTCGCCGCGGGAATTTCCTGTAGGCCGGGGAAGATGTACACAGGAGTCGTCTCCTTCCATCGACGAACCGGAACCGGACAACTGCCCTCCGCCCCACTCTCCAATCTTCAATTTTCCCACCTTCAACCCGACGCTTCACTCCCCCGCGGCGCTGGTCGAGCGACTCGTCTCGGCGCGAGAGGCGGGCGCGAGGTGCTCGGTGACCATGTTCGTGATCATCGTGAACAGGTGCAGCCGCGTCTTGCCCCCAGCAATGCCGTGCTCGCGGGTCGGGTACATCATGAAGCGGAACTGCTTGTTGGCGTCCTGCAGCTGGTTCACCATCTGCACGCTGTTCTGGACGTGCACGTTGTCGTCATCGTCCCCGTGCACCATCAGTAGATTCTGATCGGCACGCAGGCGATCGGCGTAGGTCTGCGGGGCGCCGTTCTCGTAGCCGTCCTCGTTTCGCTGGGGCGTGGACATGTACCGCTCGGTGTAGATGGTGTCGTAGAGCCGCCAGTCGGTGACGGGGGCCACGGAGATGCCCGTGTCGAATGTGGACGGTCCCTCGCCCTTCAGCATGGACAGAAGCGTCATGTAGCCGCCGTAGCTCCAGCCCCAGATGCCGATGCGATCCGCATCCACCCATGCGGAGTCGGCGAGCGCCTGAGCCGCGCGGATCTGGTCGGCCGCTTCGGGCTGGCCGAGCTGCTGGTACGGCACGTCCTGGAAGGCCTTGCCGCGCCCGCCGGTGCCCCGGTTGTCGACGCTCACAACGACGACGTCGTGCTTCTGGGCGAGGTACTGGTGCCAGAGCTGACGACTCCCGCCCCACTGATTCGTGACGGTCTGCACGCCAGGCCCGCCGTAGACGTACATCAGCACCGGATACTGCTTCGCCGGGTCAAAGTCCGTGGGCGTGATGACGTACGCGTTGAGCGGGGTGCCATCGGCGGCCGGAAGGGTGGTGAAGCGTTTCTGAGGGAGATCGAGGCTGTCGAGGCGCTGCGCCAGCGCATCATTCGCCTGGAGCGTCGTGAGGCGGTCGCCGTCCCTCCCGTGCAGGGTCCACTCCGGGGGCGTGTCTGCAGCCGAGTGCTGGTCGATGTAGTAGGCCCAATCTTTCGACAGGTTAATGGAGTGCCAGCCGGACTGCGACGTGATTTTCTGGGCGGTGCGGGCCGACTCGTGCCGATCCATGTCCATCTCCGCCGCGTAGAGATGTCGTTCGAGGGACGTGTCGCGGGCGGCGGTGAAGTAGGCCGTGGCGTTTTCCTCATCCACCCCGTGGAACTGCGTCACCTCCCAGTTGCCCGACGTGATGGGGCCGAGGTACGTGCCGTCGTTCCGGTACAGGTGCGCGTGGTTGTAGCCGGTGCGCTCGGACAGAAAGACGAACCGCTCCCCCCCACCGAGAAACGAAAGTTTATCGTCGGTGACGTCGATGTAGGTGTCCCGCGCTTCCTGGAGGACCTGCTCGGTCTCGCGCGTGGTCGGATCGCCGTACAGGAGGTCCAGGTCGTTTTGCTCCCGGTTGAGGCGATACATCCACACCCGGTGCGTCCCGTCGATCTCCGGGGTCCACCCCATGCGGGCGATGTACTCGTGGGGGTCGGAGGCCTCTTCCTCCTTCGTGAGCCCCGGATCCCACGTCTTCGTGTCGAAATAGGAAATCGCATGCGACGGTCCCCCCTTCGACGTGTCGACCGCCGAGAGATCGACGACTCCGATCTTGACCTCGCTGTTCACCTCGCCCGCCTTCGGGTAGCGGAAGCGCGTAATCTTCGGGTAGCGAGTCGTATTGTTCATCAGCGGAAACGATTGGGTCTCCGACTCGTCGAGCTTGAAGAACGCGATGCGCTCTCCGTCGGGGCTCCACCGCCAGCCGTCCTGCAGGCCGAACTCCTCCTCGTAGACCCAGTCGAAGGTGCCGTTGATGATCGCCCCCTCGCTGCCATCGGTAGTGAGGGCCGTCTCCGTGCCCGTCTCCAGATTCACGACGTAGAGATCGTGCTGCCGCACGAACGCGACCCTCGTGGCCGAGGGGTTGAACTTCGCGAACATCTGGTATCCGTCGTCCCGGTCCGCCACCGGCGTCAGCGTCTGGGCGTCCAGGTCGTAGACGTAGTAGAAGCCCTTCGTATTCGTTCGCCACACCTCCTTCGAACCGGTGTAGATGAGCACCTTCTCCCGATTCTCGCCAAACGTGTAGTCCTCAATCGGCACGATCCGGTCCACGTCCTCCGCGTACAGGTTGGTGCCGTCGACGACCCGCGTGCGCTCGTCGGTCTCCAGGTTGTACCGCATCAAGTGCGTCGCGTCGGCGGTGTCGACAGGCTCAATGTACGTGATGATGGGGCCCTGCTCGGCCCACTTGCCCCCCTGGAAGGACTCGGGCCGAAGGGTAAACGCAGGCCCCTCTTGCTCCTGTGCCCCATCCTGCTCCTGCGCGAGGCTCGGAGTTGCAGAGAGGACAAGGAGAACAGCAAGAACGAAGACGGCACGGCGAATCATCAGCGGAAGACGGCTTGATGCAGGGGAAACGCGGAGGGGAGCGTTGGGAAAGTATTCGTGGCGGGACGCGATTGCAATGCGGATCTTGCCGGCCCCAGCGGCCCGTGGCCGGAGCGGCGGTGCCACAGAACAGCCTTTGATCCGGACCTAAACTCGTCAGAAGCCATACGGCAACCGTATCAAATGCTTTCGCTCAGGGCGCTCTTTGCACACAGAAATATCCTCATTGTCGCTCTGCGCCACGTGCTGAACTTGATTCAGTATTGACTCAGAGCCGATCCGACTGCACGAAAAGGCCCAATCCGTCGGTCGGATCGGCTCCAAAGCAAGGGGGAGCGGCAGCGAGAGTCCTTCCTGTGTTGATGCGATTGCCGTGTTGGAAGCCAGGCGTGGGGAACCATCGTCTCCGTGGGCGTTTATCAAGGGCTCGCGCACACTCGTCGTCTCGCGTCGTAATCCCCTCTTCGCCATCAATCGGTCGACAGACATCGTCACTTCGGGGTGGCGCGGCTGGCCGAAGGCATTCACCTCCGGGAGCAGGGACACACTGCCCGCATTTTGGTGCTTGGCGCCCCGTCGCCCGCGAAGGTTCCCCACTACGTAGACCACGACCTCGACCTGACGGTCTCCTCCGCCGACATCGCAGCGGCGGTCGTTCGCCACGCCCGTCCGGGGGCCCCGATCCGCGTCCACGTGAAGGTCGATACGGGCATGGGCCGGCTCGGGCTGTCCCCCGAGGACGTGTCGGCGGTCGTGTCTCGCCTGACCCAGACGTCCGGCGTCCACCTTGCGGGCCTGTGGACCCACTTTGCCACGGCGGACGCGCCCGGAAGCGCATTCGCTCAGACGCAGCTCGATCGCTTCCAGGCGGTGGTGGAGGACCTTGACGGAGCCGTTGAGCACGTGCACGCGGCCAACACCGGCGCCCTCCTCACGATCGGGGAGCCAGCTCACGACTTTTCGCCGTCCCTCATACGGAGCGGCATCGGGCTCTACGGACTGGCAGCCACCCCGGAGCTGAGTACCCGCCTCAATCTCCGGCCTGCCATGCAGCTGACGGCCCGCGTAACGCAGCTCAAAACGGTGCCCGCGGGTACGCCAATTTCGTACGGCGCCCGCTGGCAAGCCCCACATCGGACCCGCATCGCCACGCTGGGCGCCGGGTACGGCGACGGCTATCCGCGGCTCTGCTCGGGCCGCGCCACCGTGCGCCTCGGAGGGGCCGGATGTCCCGTGGTGGGGACGATCTGCATGGACATGTGTATGGTGGACCTCGGCCCTCCGGATCAGTCTCCCGCAACCCGCGTCGAACGGGGCGACGAGGCGATCCTTTTCGGCCCGTCGGGGCCCACCGTCTACGACGTCGCCCAGTGGAGCGAGACCATTCCGTACGAGATTTGCTGCGGCGTTTCGCCCCGCGTGCCCCGGCGCTACGTTGATCCCAAGGAGGAGTCCGAAAGCGCCCTCCACGCCGCTCAAGTCTCAACATCCGAGGTCTGAACGATACACAGCATTATTACGTTTGCGCCCCCCGACTGCGAGGAGCACACTGCATCCTACGATGTGGTTCCTGCATAGGATTTAGGGTAGTGTATTAGACATTCCTCCATACGCCTTGCCGGGTGGCAATACGCAATGCAACGTCTCTGTTTTCATTCACCAATTTCTATTTTGACCAATGCCTATCACCGCCGACCCCAGCGACATCGACATTCTTGTTGTTGACGACGAGAAGGACGTCGTCGAAGTCGTAAGTCATTTTCTTGAGGAAGAAGGCTATACCGTACACACCGCCTTCGACGGGGAAGAAGCCCTCGAAATGGCATCGGGGAAGATGGACCTGATTGTCCTGGACATCATGCTCCCCGGCGTAGATGGCTACGAGGTGTGCAAGGAGCTGCGTTCCCGGGTTGAGACCGAAGAGATCCCGATCGTCTTTCTCAGTGCGAAGACTGAGGAAGAGGACCAGATCGAAGGCCTGATGCTCGGCGGCGACGACTACCTCACCAAACCGGTCTCGCCCCAGGTGCTCGTCGCCCACGTAAAGGCCGTGCTTCGCCGGTCCGGAGTCGAGGAGAGCAGCATTCTCGAGGTCGACGGCCTCAAGATTTACGAGGATGAATACCGCGCTGAGCTCAA
>PXSX01000126.1:7387-14533 GCA_003022655.1 Bacteroidetes bacterium QH_1_64_81
GCGATGATGGTGACCGAGCGCACCGTGGACGCGCACATCAAGAATCTGCGTGAAAAGCTCGGGGACTTCGCCAAGCACATTCAGACCGTTCGCGGCGTCGGGTACCGGTTCGTTCAGGAGGAGGAATCGGCCGAAGCCTAGAACGGACGTCCATTGAGCCCGCGCGCTCGTTTGCGGGAGCTGGTTCTCACCTGCGTCGTATGTCTTTTTTTCGGTCGATTTGGGACACTCTTCTCCCGCGCCGGGCGTCAACACAGACCTGGATGGTCCTGACGTTTGCCCTGTTCGTCGGGATGGCGGTGGTGGGCGTGGGACTTTACGTGCTGCTCGTTCTGCGGGGCGAGATGCGCACGGCCATGAACCAGACGCTCCGCAATCAGGCCCACCGGATTGCCGTCCAGGTTGAGCAAGAACCGGATCCTGTGCAACGAGGACGCACCGTGGACGATCTCACGGAGCTTCGCGATCTAAGTATTGCCCTCATCACGCCCGATACGACCTACCGCCCCACCTCGCAGACGGCTTCGCCGCTGCCGGCCGACACCCTAATCGACGTGTCGGTCCTTCGGAGCCTGGAGAACGAGACAATCCGGTACGCGCAGTCCGAGTCTGAAGGTGATCAGCCTCTCTTTGTCGCTGCTCTCTACCGGCCCTCGTCGAACCTGATCGTGCAGGTGGCCCAGCCCCCACCTCCCCTGTACGACCTCGCGCGGCGGTCCCAGGTGGTGCTCATCCTGGGCATGGTGCTGGCCCTCATCCTGGCCCTCATCGGCAGCTTCGTCGCCGCGTACCAGGTCACCACCCCCCTCACACGCATCAGCGAGACGGCGCGCCGGGTGGCCGAGGGAGAGTTTGGGGACGAAATTCGGGTCGACTCCCGCGCGGCTGAGTTTCAGGACCTTGCCGACAGCCTTAATCGGGCCTCCGGCGCGTTCCGGGAGAAGATTGAGGAGCTGGAACGCATGACCCGGCTGCAAAGCGAGTTCATTGGCAACGTCTCGCACGAGGTCCGCAATCCCATTTTCTCGATCAGCGGCTACCTGGAGGCGCTCGGCACCCCGGGGCTCGACGACGAGCAGCGAAAGATGTACGCCGAGAAGGCCCTTACCAATCTGAACCGTCTCCAGAACCTCTTCAATGACCTGATCGACATCGCCCGGCTCGAATACCGAAAGGACCTCATCAACCGGTCGGTGTTCGACCTCAAGGACCTGGTTGACGAGGTGGCCGAAATGCTCCGTCCCAAGGCCGACGAGAAAGACCTCGACCTTGAGGCCGATGTGCCGCGCTTTTTCGTCCACGCCGATCGCTCCCGCATCCGGCAGGTGCTGACCAACCTCATCGAAAACGGCATCGCGTACACGGACAGTGGGTCGGTGCGGTGCCGCGTGCAGCGCCGCCTCGACAAGGTGCGCATCGAGATCGTCGACACAGGACAGGGCATCGATGAGGACCACCTCGACCGCATCTTCGAGCGCTTCTACCGCGTGGATCCAGACCGCTCCCGCGAGAGTGGCGGGACGGGACTCGGCCTCAGCATCGTTAAGCAAATCCTTCAGGCCCACGGCGAGGAGATCCACGTCGAGAGCACGAAGGGACGGGGCACCCGGTTCTGGTTCGACCTCCCCTACGAACCCGAACCGGAGCCGGAAGCTGTGGAGGCGTAGCCCGCCGTCGCAACCGCCGTGTCGCGCTCCCCTTCCCGCGTCCCTCATCCTTCCATCGTCTTCGTGGAAGAACCTTTCCGGGGACGGAGAAATTCCATACAATGCGCAGGGCAGGCTTTTCGGGAGTGTTGGAGGTCAAACGTGTTCTCCTCACCCGGAAGCGCTTTCGAGTAGAGACGCGACATAATACCAATTGCCGGGGATCGCTGTGCACGTTACCAATCGCTCCGAATCGGTTTTGAATGTCTCTTTCGAACGGCTAAGATTCCGGCTCCCCGGATCAGGGTCCGGAGCAAGCTCAGGCCGGAATGAACCGGTCCTCTGGGGAGAGTGCTTCCTACAATCGAGAGAGCTCAACCGTGCACAATGATCTCTGGCAGACGGTATAATGTCCGCCCGCGGGCCCGGCTCTGCCGACCGGATCTTCCGACTCACTTCGCTGGCTTCGACCAATGGATGACCCCGAAATGTCCAACGCGAACGACGCCGATCTCGACGCCCAGGAAGAGTCCTCAGACGCGCCTGAGGCAGAGGCGCCACAGCCAGACTCGCCCGACGGCGAACCGTCTTCGCCCCCTGACGCCGAGGAGGCCGTGGAGACGACGGAGGGGCTTCCGGTCGAGGAGCTGATGCACGGGGACGGCCATGCCGCCATCCCTCGTATCCCGTCCATCGAGTCGGACGGATCGATCGACATCGACGAACCAACTCCCGGCGATTTTGAGGCTGGCGAGTTGCGGCAGCGCCTCCGTACCATGATGCTCTCGCGGCGGCTCGACGAGAAGATGATGACGCTTCTGAAGCAGGGCAAGGGGCACTTCCACATCGGGTGCGCCGGGCACGAGGCCGTGCAGTCGGCCATCAGTCGCTACTCCAATCCCGGCGAAGGCCCCGGGCACGACTGGTTTTGCTTCTACTACCGGGACCTCTGCATGGCTCTCTCGCTCGGGATGACGCCGCGAGAGGCCCTGCTCGCTCACCTCGCCAAGGCCGACGATCCGAACTCCGGCGGGCGCCAGATGCCGGAGCACTTTGGGCTGAAGCATCTCAACGTGATGACGACCGCCTCGTCGGTCGGGGCCCAGTTTAACCCCGGCCTGGGGTTTGGCTTTGCCATTCAGCAGCGGGACGAGGACAACTACGTCTACATCTCGTGCGGCGACGGGGCCACCTCGCAGGGCGACTTCCACGAGGCTCTCAATTGGGCGGCCCGCGAGCAGGCCCCGGCCCTCTTCGTGGTGCAGGACAACAAGTATGCGATCAGCGTGCCGATCGACGAGCAGACCGCCGGAGGCACCCCCTACAAGCTGGCCGCGGGCTATGAGGACCTCAGCCGCATGCGCGTGGACGGGACCGACTTCTTTGCCAGCGCCGCCGCCGCACAGGCCGCCATCCAGCACATCCGCGACGGCAACGGGCCGGTCTGCCTCGTCGCCGACGTGGTCCGCCTCCTGCCTCACTCCTCGTCGGACGACCACACCAAGTACCGCACGCCGGACGAACTGGAGGCCGACCGTCAGATCGACCCCATCGCCCGCATGGAGGCGGCCCTGATCAAGGAAGGGATCCTCACCAGCGATGAGGCCGAGGCCCTGCAGGAGGAGGTGCGCGAGGAGGTCGACGAGGCGGCCGAGTGGGCCAAACAACAGGATGACCCCGCGCCCGAAACGGCGACCGACCATGTCTTCTTCGAGGGCGAGCTCGACATCGATTACAACTCGGAGGACGACATCGACGAGGACGCCGAGCCGATGGTGATGGTCGACGCCATTAACCGGGCGCTCAAGGAGGAGATGGCCCGCGACGAGTCGATCATCGTCTACGGTGAGGACGTGGCGGGTGATAAGGGCGGCGTCTTCACCGCCACGAAGGACCTGACCGATCAGTTCGGTGAGGACCGTTGCTTCAACTCGCCCCTGGCGGAGGGATCCATCATCGGCACCGCGGTGGGATACGCCGCCAGCGGCTTCACGCCGGTCGTCGAAATCCAGTTTGCCGACTACATCTGGCCGGCGATGCAACAACTGCGCAACCAAGTGGCCCCCTTCCGCTACCGCTCGGATGGGCAGTGGAGCTGTCCGATGGTAATTCGCGTCCCCTGCGGCGGCTATATCCACGGGGGCCTCTGCCACTCGCAGAACGTCGAGTCCATCTTTGGCCACACGCCCGGCCTGAAGGTGGCCCTCCCCTCTACCGCCGCCGACGCGAAGGGCCTACTGGCCACGGCCATCCGCTCGGAAGACCCCGTCCTCTTCCTGGAGCACAAGGCGCTCTACCGCGCCGCCTCGGCCCGCACCCCCACCCCGCCGGAGCACTACACGCTCCCCTTTGGCCAGGCGCGCATCAGATGGAACAGGAGGGCGTGGACGTGGAGGTGGTGGACCTCCGCACCATCGTACCCCTCGACTCAGAGACGATTCTGGAGTCGGTCCGGAAGACGAACCGCGCGCTCGTCGTCTACGAGGACCACGAGTTCATCGGCTTCGGCGCCGAGATCTGCGCGCAGATCGGGGACGATGCGTTTGCGTACCTCGACGCCCCCATCCGCCGCGTGGCGGGGGAGTTTACGCCCGTCCCGTTTGCCCACTCGCTAGAGCGCGCCGTGCTGCCGAGCGACGAGGACATTCTGGAGGCCGCTCGTGACGTAGCGGCATTCTAGAGTGTGGAATGCAGGGGGTGGAATTCAGAACTCCCTCGTCCCTCGCGATTCCGCACTCCACATCTCAAACTCCTCACTCAAAAAACTGGCCGTGGAACCCGAACGGGATTGCGTGCGGCACCGGTGCCCGCGCCCGCTCCTCGAATGAGGCCGCGTCGAGCACGAGCAGAAAGGACTGCTCGGTGTCCGGATCGAGCACGACCGAGAGCACGACCCCGTCGTCCTCCACTGCACCCTCCGGGTGGGGGACGAAGACCGGCTCGCCCGGATAGGTGCCGGCCTCGTGCCACGTCTGCGCGGCACCGGTCTCCACGTCGATCTTGAGGAGCTGATCGGTAAAGTGGCCCACCTCGCGCGTCCCCACGCCATAGACGTACTGATAGGGGCGGGCGGTGGCCCGTCCGTCGTGGATGCGCGGCAGTTCGAGGCGCTCGTCGCTCTGCACGGTGGAGGAGGCAGAACCGCCGTCGAGCGGAAGACGGTAGCGGCGGAGGTGGCCGGTGCCGGGCGTCGGCTCGTCGCTGCGGAGCCGGTCGAGGTAGAGGTCGTCGATGATGGACGCATCCGGGTAGGTGACGACCCACTCGAACGCATTGACGTGGTGGAAGCCGAACGCCGCGTCGGCGGTGCAGGTAGCCACCTCTTCGCCGTCGGATTTCCGTAGAATGCGAAAGCGCGTCCCCCGCTCGGGCTCCCACTCAAAGTTCTCGATGAAGGGCGCCCCCCGCAGCAATAGGTCCAGCGGATCGACGACGAGCGGCCACTCGGACAGAACCACGTACCGCTCCGTCATGCCGAAGCTGTGCATGTAGCTGGGCCGGTCCACGTCGAGGCGCGCCACAACGTCTCGCGCGGCTGCGTCCGACTGCACACCGAGAATCTTGTACGCGCACTGACGCCCGAAAGAGGTCGCATGCGCGAGGGTGCGGCCCGTCTCAGGCTCCACATGCGGGTGGGGCGTCGCGGTGTCTACGTCTACGTCGTCCGCAAAGTCGACCATGCCGACTGTCTCCAGCGTCTCGGGATCGAAGCGCACCGGGATCGGCGTCTCAGTGAGCGCCACGTAGGCGTCGTCGAGGCGGGCAACGTTGATGCTGGCGTTGTCCAGGGCCTCCTGCCGGCTCCTCGATTCGACGAACCGATTCCGGTACCCAATCGTGCCGCCGTCCATTCGGAACGCGTGGAGCATGGCGTGCCCGTCGAACCAGTGGTTGTAGTCCTGGTTGCCCACCTCGAACTGGGCAGGCCCGTTGCGAATGAGGGTGCCCGTCAGCCATTCCGGCAGGTCCCCCTCAATCGGGAGCGTGGGCTCGTGGATCTCGTGGTCGAGGCTCTGAAAGCCACGGCGATAGTCGGCCATCGGCGGCGCTCTAATGGGAAGACACAGTGCGGATGAGGGAATTGCACGCTCCCTCGTCCTTCCGGATCCGCGTCTGTGCGTTCTGGGTCCAAATCGAAATGGACAGCGGGACTGGGGTCCGAAATCGCGAACCTTCCCCAGTACTCGCATTTACAAGGGACGCGTCGTCGCCCTGACCGGCGGCGTCCTCGCCCCTTTCGCATCCACCCGGCCCTTGCTCGTGCTTCCCGAACGGATCGCCATTCCCGAGTCGTTTCATTCCACCGAGACCGAGAAGCCCTTCTCCACGTGCCTCGCCTGCGAGACATCCCTTCTGGACGGGCCGACCGAGTACCTGATCGAGAAAGGCTACCGCCGGTACGAGGCGTACGACGTGCAGGAGAACGTCTTCGAGTACGCAGTTTGCATGGACTGCCACACGGAGATGCGGCAGTCGTTTTCGGACGCCTCCAAGCAGCGGTGCCAGGCGTACCTGGCCGAGCACATCGATCTGGCCGACCGCACGGGCCGGCTGCTCGATGCCGAGTCGTCGGATCCAGAGGATTGGACCCGGCGGTGCGTGGTGCACGGCACGCCCCGGGACGAGCTGGAAGAGTATCAGGTGATGGCCCACTGCCGGGGCGATGAGATGCTGCTCACCCACCTTCCGCTTCTGATGGGCGGCCCCGCGATGGACGACCTCGCGGAGCTTCTCTCGGACGAGACGATTGATGAACTCGGCGGCTTTCGCGACGAGCATCTTGGCCTCCCGCCCGAGCTGAAGCGCGACCTTCAGGGGCCAGTCGTCGCGTAGCGGTGCATGTCCCCTTTCACCCCCTCATCGACAACGGTCCTTCCTGATGAAACAGGCAACGACGCTCTTCACGCTGCTCGTCGCTCTCCTCGTGGGCGGTTGCGCCGGCAGTCGCCCCACCGCGGCGCCCACCGCCTCGTCCGACACCACGACGACGCCGACTCAGACGGAGTCGGGGCAGACGGAGTCGAGCGACGCAGAATCGGCCTCCGCCGACGAAACGAAGGCCCCCGCCCCGTCGCGGGCCCCGCGGGACTGGTACCACCTCGACCGGGTTCCCCGCAGCGGCCCCGGCCTCGACACCCATGCGGCGTACCAGTCCGTCCTGCAGGGACGCTCCCCGCAGGACACGGTTCAGGTCGCCATCATCGACTCCGGCATCGACCTCGACCACGAAGACCTGGGGGCCAAGACCTGGACCAACGACGACGAAGTGCCCGGCAACGACGTAGACGACGACGGCAACGGCTACGTCGACGACGTGCACGGCTGGAACTTCATCGGCGGCCCCGATGGCAAACACGTCAATCAGGACACGTACGAGCTTACGCGGCTCTACGTAGACCTACGTGAGGACTTCAAAGGGGTCGACTCGGCCGAGGTGGCCCCCGAGAATCAGGACCAGTACCAGCGATACCAGGAGATCAAGGGGACCTTTCAGGAGAAG
>PXSX01000127.1 GCA_003022655.1 Bacteroidetes bacterium QH_1_64_81
TGGTGGAGCCGGAAGGCGATTCTACGGCGGCGCAGATGATCGGCTTCGCCGCCCTGCTGGTGCCCGTGAGTGTGCTGCCCGTCCTCACCGGCGCCGCGGATTGGATCTACGGCGTCGGCGTGGTGCCGCTCGGGCTGTGGTTCCTGTGGACGACGATCACTTTCAACGGAGAGCGGACGGGGCAGAAGGCGAAGCGCGTTCTCAAGGCATCGGTGCTTTACATCCCGGCCCTCGCAGCGCTCCTGCTGGTGGACTGGTTCGTTTAGTGCGTAGTGCGTATTGCGTAAGGATCTTGACTACACAACACACGCAATACGAAATACGCAATACGTCCCCTGCGCCCACTCGCCCTCTCGCCCACCCCTTCACACTCACACCCCCCCTCATACGCCCAAACGCACATGACCACTCCTGCTGTCGACATTCAGGGAGTGACTCACCGCTACGGGACGCACCTGGCCCTGCAGGACGTCACGCTCCAGGTGGCTCCGGGCGCGCTCTACGGCCTGCTCGGGCCCAACGGCAGCGGCAAGACGACGCTCTTCCGCATCCTGTCCACCCTCTTGCCGCCGTCGGAGGGCCGCGCGCAGGTTTTCGGGCTCGACACTGCTCAGGAGCCCGACGCGGTGCGGCAGCGGATCGGGGCAGTGTTTCAGGACGAGGCGCTTGACGATACCCTGACGGTCCGCGAGAACCTCCGATTTCAGGCGGCCCTCTACGGGCTGCACGGCGCGGCCCGTCGTGACCGCATCGACGCGCTACTGCAGCGCCTCGACGTGACCGACCGGGCCGACGACGCAGCGGGAGACCTGTCAGGCGGACTGCGGCGCCGCGTGGACCTTGCGCGGGGCCTTCTGCACCAGCCGGATCTGCTGCTGCTCGATGAGCCGACCTCAGGGCTCGACCCTGCCGCCCGCCGCACGTTCTGGACCGCCGTCCACCGGCTGCAGGAGGCGGAGGGCACGACCCTGCTGCTGGCAACCCACCTCATGGACGAGGCGGACCGCTGCGACCGCGTGGGCATCCTGTCAGACGGTGCCCTCGTGACCGACGGCGCGCCCGATGCGCTCAAGGACGCGCTGGGCGACGAAACGATCTGGGTTGAGACCGACGCCCCGGCGCGGCTCTGCAACCGTATTGAGGCGCAGTTCGGGGTGACCACCCGCGTCGTCG
>PXSX01000128.1 GCA_003022655.1 Bacteroidetes bacterium QH_1_64_81
CGCTTTGTCCAAACCGCCATCAAGCCGTTCGGCTCCTTCCTGGTCGTAGTTTTGGAGTCGATCAATCAGGTGTTGGCGAACCGCCTCTTCAGATGTCATTGATCTCTGAAATTGATTCAACCTCTAACGTTTGCGGGTATAACGAGTAAATTCAGCCGTGATGGGCTACGAAGCGTACGGAGAGGACTCGGGAGTCCACAACGTTCGAAAATGTCTTCAGCCCATCGTCGGCTGCAATGGTGGTTATGCAGGCTCTATGACTAGGAAGTACTATTCTTCGATAGTGAACGTATTGGAGTAGCCGATTTGCTTTTCCCCCTCCGATCCAATCTTGTATGTCAGTTTCGCTCGATACTCCCCTTCCTCTGAGAGGATATTGGAGAAGCGAAATGTCTCACCTGGTTTGGCAACGGACGTGAAATCGATTGCGTAGATGGCCGGGCAGATTGTGGCATAGTGCGATTCCCAAGACTCGTCATACCGCTGGATCTCGAATGTTAAGTTCGGCCCGCAGAATTGAGTAAAGAGTGACTCCGTCGATTCATTCGCAGCAGAAAATTTAACCTTCTGACCAACCTGATACTGATTCTGCTCGGACCGGATCTGAATCCTCGTACTCTTGTCTTCAGAGCCGAAAAAATCGCATCCAACGAAAATGAGGCAAACAAGCAGGAAAACGAGATGTGGGAGATAATGACGTTTCATGACAGCGGCGGCCTTGGCATGATAGCAGATCTGTGATAGAACCTACCAGGGGCTACTCTCCTCCTTCCAGGAAGAAGTAACACCTGAGTTTCTGTGGATAACCAGTGTGTCTAGTCTGCATAACCTGCAATTATGCGTCGGTAGCTAGATAGTACCAGTGTCGAAACATCCAAATACGTTGGCTCCCAGAAAGTTATCTGAATGGTTGATCCTATATAGGCACCGCTGTATAGTACGAGTCACAGGGATAATTTATCAACATCCTGTTCTACCTACATCTAGAGCGGGCCGCCACGCAGGT
Organism: Bacteroidetes bacterium QH_1_64_81; assembly: GCA_003022655.1. The sequence goes on from PXSX01000128.1 coordinate 1,007, forward strand.
TCTGGAGAGGGCATCCAGCTGCGTACATCCACGACTCCGCATCACGAGTTCTGCTTCATGCATCACTCCGCGCGCATCACGATCGAGATCGCGCCCCATCCACCAGGGCCTTGTAAAAATCAAGCGTCTGCTCGGCGATGGCCCGCCAACTGAACTGCGCCTCCACGCGCCGCCGCGCCGCGGTGCTCATCGCGTCGCGCCGCTCCGGATCGGCCATGAGGGCGTTTACGCCGTCCGCGAGGCCCTGCGCAAACGCCGCCGGGTCGGACGGCTCCACGTCGTCGCCCCCAGTCGGGTCCACGTCGACCAGGAGGCCGGTCTCGTCGGGCACCACGATCTCGGGGATACCGCCCACCGCCGAGGCCACCACCGGCGTCTCGCAGGCCATCGCCTCCAGGTTGATGATCCCGAACGGCTCGTACACGCTGGGGCAGACGAACACCGAAGCGTGCGTGTACATCGTGATCACGTCCTCGCGCGGCAGCATCTCGTCGATCCACACGATACGGTTGCCGGTCTCGGACCGCGCCGCCTCCACGCGCGCCTCCATCTCGGCCCCAATCTCCTCCGTATCCGGCGCGCCGGCACACAGGACGACCTGGATGTCGTCGTCGAAGTGGTGGATCGCCTCCACGAGGTGCAGGATGCCTTTCTGCCGCGTGATGCGCCCCACGAATAGCACGAAGGGCTGGTCGGGGTCCACGCCGTACGCCTCCAGCACCGAACGGTCGGGCCGCGGGCGGTACTGCTCGATGTCGATGCCGTTGTGGATCACCGCCACCCGGTCCGATTCCACGTCGTAGAGCGACTGCACGTCCTCCTTCATCGAGCCGGAGACCGCCACCACGCCGTCCGCGTTCTCGTAGGCGGTCCGCTCCACCCACGAGGAGCCGTCGTACCCCGTGCCCAACTGCTCCCGCTTCCAGGGTCGGTGCGGCTCCAGCGAGTGCGTAGTGAGGACCAGCTTGCCGCCGGTGAGCTGCTTGGCGAGGCATCCCGCGAGGTGCGAGTACCAGGTATGTCCGTGAATGATGTCGGCGTCGGCGACGGAGCCCGCCATGATGAGATCCCGCGCCATCGCGTCCATAAATTTGGCGTGGCGCTCGTCCTGGTTCGGGAGCTCGAAGTCGGGCTCAACGCCGCGCACCCGGAGGTTGTCGTGGATCTCGTCCTGCTCGCCGAAGCAGAGGACCTCGATCTCGTGCCGGCCGTCGTCCAGGGCCGCCAGCTCGCGGGTGAGGTACTCGACGTGCACGCCGGCCCCGCCGTAGACGTTGGGCGGATACTCGTTGGTGAGAATGACAATTTTCATGGATAAGGGGGAGAGGTAAGGGGAAAGAGGGGAGAGGGAAGGGAAAAGCGTGGTAGGGGGGAGGGGCTGGTAAGGAGGCGGACGGGTGAATGCATTCCCTCTTACCTCTTCCCCATACCCCCCTTCCTCATAGCTAAATAATGGTGTCGTCCGGGATGTTGGTGTTTTTCGGGATGACGACGATGCCGTCGCGGATGTGGTAGAGGTCCTCCTCGGCCTCCTGCACGTTGTCCCGATTTTTGATGATGCACCGCTTCCCGATAGAGACGTTTTTGTCGATGATGGCGCCCTCGACGTACGACTCCTCCCCGATGCCGGGGGTGGGCGGGCCCTCGACGAAGCCCCGCTCCTCCATCTCGTGCCAGCGGAAGTGATCGGCCCCCATCAGCACCGTGTTCTTCAGGGTCGTATTAGGCCCCACGTACGAGCGGATGCCCACGACGGACTGGGACACCTGACTTTCCTCAACGAGACTGCCCTCCGCAATGAGCGAGTCCCGGACCGTGGAGTTTTGGACCTTGGCCGGCGGCAGCATCCGGGCTCGGGTGTAGAGGGGCCGGTTCGGGTCGTACAGGCTGAAGGGGGGCTCTGGCTCCGCCAGCATCAGGTTGGCCTCGTAGAAGGAGCGGATGGTCCCGATGTCGCTCCAGTAGTCGGCGAACGGATAGCTTGCCACCCGCATCTGGTCGATCGCCTTCGGAATAATCTGGTTGCCGAAGTCGTGGTCGTCCGGATTGGCGCCGAGCAGTTCGCGGAGGGGCTCGCGGTCGAAGATGTACATGCCCATCGACGCGAGGTAGATGCGTCCTTCCGCCTCAAGGTCGGGCTCGACCGGACTGTCCAGGCCGTCGAGCTCGTCGGAATCGGGCTTCTCGTGGAATTCCGTGATAATGTCCTCGTCGTTGGTTTTGAGGATGCCGAACGCGGTTGCGTCGTCGGCCGTCACCGGAATGGTGCCGAGGGTGACGTCCGCGTCGGTCTCCCGGTGGTGGGCCAGCATGTTGCGGTAGTCCATCGAGTAGAGCTGGTCGCCCGACAGGATGAGGACGTGGCGGTGCCGGTGGCCTTCGATGTGCGGGAGGCTGCGCCGCACCGCGTCGGCCGTGCCCTGGAACCAGTCCTTGGAGGAGGGGGTCTGCTCGGCGGCCAGGATCGACACGAAGCCGTTGCTAAACCGGTCGAACTGGTAGGCCCGGGCTAGGTGCCGGTTGAGGCTCGCCGAGTTGAACTGGGTGAGGACGAAGATGCGGGTGATGCCCGAGTTGATGCTCGTCGAGATCGGGACATCGATCAGGCGGTACCGCCCGGCGAGGGGCACCGCCGGCTTCGCGCGCAGCTTCGTCAGCGGGTAGAGGCGGGTTCCTTTCCCCCCGCCGAGAATAACGGTCAGGATCGAGCTGTCGAGGGGCACAGACATAAGAGCGAGGGCAGGGATCAGTGGGCGGAGCAAGGGGGCTCCCGTGGGGCGACACAGGAGGGTGCATGTACGCGTACCCTGCAAGAAAGAAACCCGCGGCGTATGATGCAACGGGAATCTCGACAATTTGAGCGGTAGCTGGCTGAGGCTCGGCAGGAGGAAGGTCCGCCCCGATGCTCCCCCACACGGCCGCCGCGCGCCACTTCACGGCGCTTCGCTGAAGCAGCCAGAAGCGCCCGTTGAGACGGCCCCTCCAGCAGGAATCGCCCCCTCTTGTTCGGGGAGAACTGGTCTCCGACTTTAGAGACCGGACGACGGGAGCAAACGGGAGGGGGACAGAGGAGGCCGGACGCCCTACCGGACACGGGTCATTCGGCCCCGGGTGCGGATGCGTCCGTCGACACTGAGGACGTACAGGTACACGCCACTGGCCCGGCCCGGCCCGCGGAAGCGGGCGGTGTGTTCGCCGGGACCGAGCTGCCGATTCACGAGGACGGAGACGCGGCGCCCCAACAGGTCGTACACGCTCAGTCGAACGCGGGCGGCCTCGTCCAGGACAAAGGTGAGGGTCGTTTGTGCCGCGAAGGGATTGGGCGCCACTTGCACGCTGTCTCCCAGCGACGGGGGAGGCTCATCCGCGTCCGACCGGCCTTTGAAGTATTTGACGCCGCCGCCCTCCCCGCCCACCATCAGGTCCGTCCGGTCGTCCCCGTCGACGTCCGCGAGCGCGGGGGCGGCCAGGGGGCGCAGCGGAAGGGTCAGGGAGTCGGGCGACGCGTCGAACGCGGCGGCCTGGGCGGTTCCCGTGTTTTCGTACAGGGCAATCCCTGCGTTCGTCCCCAAATACAAATCCGGCGCGCCGTCCCCGTCCCGATCCGCGAACGCCGGGTGGGTCCGGCTCTTCTCGGCCTGGATGTCGCCGTAGGTGTCGGTCACGAAGACAAAGTCAGGGGTCTGCGCTGAGCCCTCGTTGCGGTAGAACGAGACCGTGCCCTCCGCGCTGGACGAGCCGACGAACAGGTCCAGGTCTCCATCTGCGTCAATGTCGACGAGCGCGGGCGTCGCGAGGTTGCCCTGTCGGAGCTCCACGTCCCTGTCGGGCACCCGCTCGAACTGGGGAGCGGCCGCCGTCCCGATATTTCGGTAGAAGCGCACCGTCCCCGAGAAGGTGCCGAGAAGGAGATCCGGGGTGCCGTCGGCATCGAGGTCCGCGAACGTCGGGGCGAAGTTGAATCCGTTCTCCGCGTTCGGCAACAGCGGGTCCGGGCGCCGCTGGAAGGTGGGAGTGGTGGAGCTCCCCACGTTTTCGAAATACGTGAGACGCGCCGAGGTGGCGCCCTCCGTACCGTCGTTTTCGAGGTAGAACAGATTCTCCACCGCGCTGCTGCCGCCTCCCCCGCCGCCGAGGACGCCGACCAGCAGGTCCAGATCGCCGTCGCCGTCGAGGTCGGCGAGATCCGGGGCGTTGTGGCCGCTCGTCTGCAGGGGGGCGGACGGAGGATAGGTGTCCGCCGCGCGTTCGAGGGAGTCCGCGGCGCAGGAGCCGGTGTTTTCAAGGAGGTACAGGCTTTCGTTGAAGAAGTCGCCCCAGAGGAGGTCGGGGTCGCCGTCCCCGCCGAGGTCGCCCGCCGTCACCACGTTGGCCCCGTGCCGCTCCGTCGAGCCGGATCCGCCCGGGGAGGACGAAGCAGAGCTGCCGCACACGTTCTCCGGTCCCACGCACACGTCCTGGTATTCGTCCGCGATCTTCTCGAAGACCGGGATCTCCCCGTTGCGTGTGCCGGTGTGCTCGTAGTAGCGGAGCCGTCCGTTCAGCGTGCCGATCAGCAGGTCGGGCGGGCCGCTGCAGTCGAGAGCAGCCAGGGCGGGTACGTTCTGGCGATCGGCAGAGATCGCGGTCCCGTCGGCGCGGCGGAGCGGCCCTTCGGCCTTGGCGAAGTCGGGCGTTTCCGCGGTGCCCGCGTTTTTGTAGTAGCGGATGTTGCTGATGGGCTCCTCCGCGAGGAGGTCGAGGGTGCCGTCGTCGCTTAGGTCGCCGAACCGAAACCAGGCCCCGGGCGCCGGTGTTCTCAACGTAGATGAGGCGGCCGCGGCGCTCCTGCAGAACGAGATCCAGGTCCCCGTCGTCGTCGAGGTCCACGAGCTGAGGGCGCGGGGTGTTGAGGCCCCCCAGGAACGGAAACTTGTACGCCGATCCCGTGGTGTCCTGAACCGGGAACGGCGCCACCCGCTGCTCAAAGTTCTGCGCCCGCACCACATTCGGGCCTAAGGGCAGCCCCACGAGACACGCAATGACAACGGCGGAAAGGACAGGTCGGCGATTCATCGGCAAGAAGGAAATTGAAAACGCCCGAACGCCCATACGCCCCGACGCCCACACGCCCTCACGGTTGCCAGCGCGTGTCGATGCCCGCCGGCTCCTTCCCCACCTCGACGACCGTTTCAATATCACGGGTCTGCGTGTCCATGACGACCACCGTGCCCACGTCCTCCCCGGACGAGGACTCGTAGCTCCCATTTGGGTTCGCGTTCGAGATGTAGAGGAGCTGTCCATCCGGGGAGAGGGCGCTACCGTGCGGGTTGGCGAGCCCCGCTCCCTCGATGCTCGTCGTGTCGAGGGGACCCGTGTTCAGAGCCGTAACGGTGTTCGTAGCCTTGCTGCCGAAGTACAGCGTCGACCCGTCGTCGGAAAGCTGTGGGTGCCAGGGCCGCCCGTCCACAGAGATGCTGTCCACGAGCGAGGGGGTGGTCGGGTCCTGCAGGTCGAGAACGTGCACCTGGTTGCCCTGCTCGCCCGTGATGTACGCCGTTCGGCCGTCGGCTGTGATGTCGAGCTGCACGTAGAACTGATGCGAGCCGGGGAGGGACACGGGCGACTGGACGGTCTGCGTCTCGGTGTCGATGGCCACAATCTCGTTCGCGGACAGGCTACTGGCGTACGCGTAGTCCCCGGTCGGGCTCACCTTCATCCCGTGGGGGCGGTCGATGGGAACCGGGAGGGGCACCTCGATCGGCGTCATGTCCGAGCGTTGAATGACTGCGATGTTGGTCGGAACCCCGGGCAGGCTCATGGTGTGCCCGGCGTAGAGAAGGTCGTCGTTTGGGTGGAGCGACAGCATGCCCGGCGACGGAAAGTCCACCGTCCCGACCAGGTCGTTCTGAGCGTCGAACTTGGCGACCACGTTGTCTCCGATCAGCGACACGTACCACGCCGATCCGTCCGGCTCCACGACGACGTGGTGGGGCTTGGCGTCGGCGGAGAAGTCATACTCGGTGAGGTCGACTGTTTCGACGACCTCGGTCGAGGCCGGATCGAGGATGGAGACCGTGGCGCCCGCCTGATTGCACACGTACACGGCGTCCGCCGGGTTGGGGGTCGGCTCAGGGTCACTGCTGTCACACCCCACCAAGGCGACGAGGCACAGCAACCCGCTGATCCACAGTGCGGAAGACTTCATCGTGATGGAAACGATTGGCGGAGAGGGGACGGAAGGAGGGACCACGCTTTCACCGCACGACCACGACCTTGCGCGTCAGTTGAACAGACTCCCCTTGCACCCGCAGGAAGTACGTACCACTGGCCCGCTGGGCGCCCTGAATTTGAAAACGCTGGACCACCCCGGCCTCCACGGTCCCCTCGTGGAGCGTACGCACGCGACGGCCCATCACGTCGTACAGGACGACCCGGAGGTCCTGGGCCTCACGGAGCGTGATGGTGAAGTTGGCCCGGTTCTGAACAGGGGTGGGCGCGGGACCGGTTGTGACGTATGGGGCGCTGGGGAGAACGCGGGTCGTAGTAACGGCGCTCGTCTGCGTCGCTCCCTGCGCCGAGGTGTGTCGGATGCGGAACTGGTGAGTCCCGGGCGAGAGCTCGTCGACCAGGAACTCATACTCCCGAACGCCGACGCCGTCCTTCCCGTCTATCGTCCGGACCAGTTGCCAGGCGGCAACCCCGGGAGGCTTTTGTTCTACCTCGATACGATCGGTCTGAGCCGTCGCCGAGATGGACCACTGAAGGCGAACCCCCTGCTCCTGCGAAGCCTCTGGACGGCTCTCAAAGGATAGGATGGGAGGGAGGCGCGGCTCTACGACGAAGAGGCCCTCACCGATGCTGCTGACGAGGACCATGGGGCGCTCGAAAAAGGGGTAGTTGCTCCATGCCCCCTCGAACGTCGGGGCATTGCTGTCCGGGAATGTGTCGAAGAAGGCGACCTCCTTCGGGGCCCCTGGCTCGGCCACGTTGAGAAGGCGGAACCCGCTCGTGTAGTTGGCCTGATATGAATAGTTGCCGTCGATGTACTGGTTGTGATCGATCGACCCAGTCGACCCCAGATAGCTCGTCTCGAGCACCGGACTGTCCAGATCCGTCACGTCGAAGACGAGCGTGCGGGTCCGGTCTACGGCGCCCTGCTGCTCGTCCAGCTCGTCGTCGACGTAGAGAAAGCGATGATCCTCGGTGAGCCACGCCTGATGCACGTACCCGATCTGGGGATAAGTCGCGTTGGCAATCGTCGCTGGGTCGTTCTTGTCCTCCACGTCGGCGATGTTGAGGGCCGTCTCGTTGGCGTTGAAGCACACCTCGCGGCCCTGGTAGTCGGCGTCGGGGCCCTCGTAGATGACGCACTGTGCGTCGTGGGTATAGCCGGTGCCCGACCGCCCGGTCGAAGGGTCGGCGAAACATCCGGCAAAGGTTGGGGCAGTTGGCGTCTGTACGTTGACCATGTGAAGCCCGCCGCCGCACGTGGTGCCGCTCCCGTTGCCGCCGACGATGTAGGCGAATCCGGTCTCACGGTTCATCACCACGTTGTGGGCCGACTCCACCCCGTCGTAGTGCGCGGTCTCGGCGAAGGTGACCGGACGCTCGTCGGCTCCTACGCCGCGAAGCTGGGTCAGGTCGAACACCTGCATTCCGTGGCCGGGGGCTTCGCTCACCACGAAGGCATAATTCTCATACACCTTCACGTCGCGCCAGGTGCTCGGCTCAGAGTGGGTTGGCAACTCACCGATGTACACCGGGTCGGTGGGCGTGCTCACGTCGACGAAAGCCGTGGCGTCGGTTCGCCCGACCAGTGCGTATTCGGTGCCGGTCTGAGGGTCGGTCCAGCCCCACACGTCGTTGAGCTCGACCCCCGATGCGCCCCCAAGATCCGAGATCGAAAGAAACGAGAGCAGATCGACGTTCTCGCACGGGTACTGACCCGCGGTGCCTTCCGTGCACTCGACCTTGTTCCCCGTAACGGACGTCTGGCCTAGGGCCGGCGGGACCCCGAGCCCCATTCCCATGCCGAGCAGGCAGAGAACGACGAGCCCTCCAAGGGGGCGGGACAGCTTCGAAGGAAGCAGAGGCGACACGGACTAGAAAAAACAAGTGAGTGACGATAGCGCAGTTTCGTTCTGGTTGGCCCAAACTTCCTCACCACTGGCCGGGCTTGCAATCTGCAATGAAGGAAGAAGATCCCCAGCCGGACCCAAAGAATTTTCGTTTCGAGAAATGTGTCGAGGTCCGGATCCCGATCTCACCGAAACAGTCGGAGGGCGAGATTTAGAAGCAGGGTGAGCACCACGCTCAGCACGATCATGGTCGCAATCGGCACGTAGACCCGGACATTGTCCCCTTCGTAGAGAAGGTCTCCGGGAAGGTTGCCAAGGTCTACGACCCGACCGAGCAGGACGACGAGGCCTCCCAGAACGGCGAGCCCGAGGCCCATGTAGAGCAGCAAACGTCCGAGATCCGTTGCGTTCATCGTTGCGGGAACTTGAACCGAGGAAAGAACGGCAAGATTTGGGGGTTCTTCGTTCGACGTTCAACGCGCCATCATCGACATTGAGAAGCCACACCCGTCTCCGACTCCTGCCTCTGATTACTCTCTCGACTCTTATGCTGTTTTTCCTGAAGTGGCTGTTCGTCATTCTTCACGTGATTACGGCCTCCGCCTGGTTCGGCCTGGGACTGCTGCTCCCCCGACAGGCCCGGTCCGTCGTAGAGACGGGTGCGCCGGACGGTCCGTTGGCAACGTTTACGGACCGATCCGTCTTCTTGATGAACATTTTCGCCGTACTGACGCTCGTATTCGGCCTCATTGCCCTGTTTGCCGGAGGAGGATTCGAGGTGTACGGGTGGCCCTACCACACGAGTATTACTCTGATCCTGCTCCTCGTGCTCGATCAGTTTTTTGTCATCCGCGCGAGCTGGTCGACCCTCAAAGGAACGCTGAGCACCGACGCGGACGAGGCTCGCGACGCGGCGACCCGTCTGGCGACCGGCACCGGCGCCGGACACCTCCTCTGGCTGGCGACCCTCGTCCTCATGTTCTTCCGACGAATGGGACTGTCGTAGCGTCCGGATCGCGTTTGGCGAGGGGAAGTCCCAACAGTGGTCCGATTGGCTGATTTTGCACTCCTTCTGTACCTCCGGAAAAGGTCTTTGATTCCGCGCTCCCCCTTCAATTTTCGAGCGCCACGGCTCCCTTCTCGTACTGGTCGGGGCGGCGGTGGTGAAGGAACAGCTGACGGGCGGGCGCATCGTCCCGGCGATCGAGGTCGACCGTCGCGTGCAGGATCGCCTCTTCATCTCTCGGGGCCTGGGCCACGACCTCGCCGAACGGGTCCGTCACGAAGGAGCGCCCCGCGAAGTGCATGTCCTGCTCCCGGCCTACCCGGTTCGCGAGGGCCGTGAAGAAGCCGTGCTGGAGGGCGGCCACGCGGAGCTCGGCCTCGTACATCCCTTCAGGCCACTCGCCGACGGTCCCAGCCTGGGGCACGGCCACGATCTCGGCGTCCTGCAGAGCCAGTGCGCGCAGGTATTCGGGGTAGTGGCGGTCGTAGCAGATCGCCACCCCGAGCCGTCCGGCGGCGGTGTCGTACACAGGGGCTCCGGTATCGCCGGGATGGTAG